>NZ_JAQIBU010000250.1 GCF_027858935.1 Oleiagrimonas sp.
AGAACCAGCGCGCGCACGCAGCCGGGATGATCAAGCGCCAGCGCCAGCGCCAGGGCGCCTCCCAGCGAGTGTCCCACGAGCACCGGTTGCTGCAGATCCAGCGCGCGAATGAATTGGGCAACGATCGACGCTTGTTCGTTCAGACCCGGGTGCGGCCCGCTCTGCACGACCGAATACCCCGAGCCTGGCCGGTCCACGGCAACGACCCGGAAGGTCGCCGAAAGCACGTCGACCAACCGGTAAAAATTACGCAGGTTGCCGCCCAGACCGTGGACCATGACGATCACCGGACCGCTTCCCTGGTCCAGGTAGTGCATGCGCACGCCATCGAGGTTGATGAAATGGCCCGTTGGTGGGACCGCTTGTTGCGCGCGCCGTGTGTTCCATGTCGTGAACAGCATCAACCCCGTCACCAGTGCCGCCAGTGCACCGCCACATGTGACGATGATCCAGATCACGCTCATCGACTTCTCCTGAATCCAGCTGGAACGATCCGCCCTATCCTACGCATGTACCGATCCAGTACTCGAAATCGCTCGTACTCTGACCGTGAAAACGACCTATGAATTGCGCCCGAAGTCGCATGATCGTCTCGTGATCAAGGACGCAAGAAACCATTTCCTGATGCAGGCCGATGATCCGCAGGCATGCTGCATCAACGCCAGACAAATACATCGTCAGCGAAGTATCCGATCAGCTCGCGAATCCTGTCCGATGCATGCACCCGGACATCGCGGCCCGGGTCCAGCTTGAGATGATGCTGTGCATTTGGCACCATGAATGGCTGCACGCAGCGCATGCCCCGGGCCCGCCGCGAAGCACTTCCTCCTTACAGACACGGACCCTCCATGCACGACATCCTGGACTGGCTGTCGCATCACAGCTTTCTCCACATCTCACTGAACCGGTGGTTCATCGCAGCACTGATCACGGTGCTCGGTTACATCATCGTCATGCTGGTGTCCCGGATCACGGCGAAGCAGCTACGCAAGCGTTACGCCCCCGAATCGCGCCCGTTGATGTCGATGATGGCAGCAGCGCTGGAAAACACCCGCAGCTGGCTGATGCTGGTGATCTTCGCGGCGATCGGCGCCAACGTGCTGGGCCTGAAGGACCGCCCCACCCGCTTGATCGGCTATGTGGGCGCGGTGGCGGCGGCATTGCAGGTCGGTCTGTGGCTGAACCGGGCGATTCGCGCATGGGTCGATGGCAAACTCAGCATCCAGACCGAGAAAACGCGCAACCCGGTAGTGATGGCCATGCTCGCATGGATGATGCGAATCATGGTCTGGGCCACGCTGCTGCTGGCGGCGCTCAACTTCATGGGCGTGAATATCACCGCCTTTGTCGCCAGCCTGGGCGTAGGTGGCGTTGCCGTGGCGCTGGCTCTGCAGAACGTGTTGGGGGACCTGTTCGCCTCCATGTCGATCGGTCTGGACAAGCCGTTTGAGTTGGGTCATTTCGTGAATTTCGGCGACATCTCCGGCACCATCGAGCACGTCGGCGTGAAAACCACCCGCATCCGCTCGCTGAGTGGCGAGGAGGTGATCATCGGCAACGCTCAATTGCTTAGCCATACCGTGCACAACTATGGCCGCATGGATACGCGCCGCATCGTGTTCGCCTTCGGCGTCACCTACGACACCCCGCCCGAACGCCTGCGCGAACTGCCCGACGTGACCAGGGAAATTGTCGAACGCAACGACAAGGTCCGCTTTGATCGCGCGCACTTCAAGAAGTTCGGCGACAGCTCGCTGGACTACGAAGTGGTCTACACCATGCTGGAACCGGACTACACGCTGTTCATGGACACCCAGCAGCGGATCAACTTCGACCTGGTCGAGCGTTTTGCCGAAATGGACGTGCAATTCGCCTTTCCCAGCCGCACGCTGTATGTGGCCGGTACGGTGAATACGACCACCCGAGCCGAAGGTGCGCACGACACCGTACCCAGCAGCTAGCGGACGCAACTCGGCTTCATGGGTTTTTCATCGCGCAATAGCTGCGGATGTAGTCCATGTGCTCTGGAAGCCTTGATACGGTCTGCTCCACGCCTCCGCGAATTTTTCCCAGGAAGCGGCTGAGTTCGTCGTCGCCCATCAGGTCCGGCGATGGATGCCGGTGCCGCGGCGTGATGCCCTGCCCCATCATGACCTGGATCCAGGAATTCTCGGCGAACAATTGGTTGGTGAGGTTGTAGACCTTGCCGGTTTCGGTAAACAGGTCGATGACATGGCGCAGCGAGAACGGCACGTTCATCTCCGCGCATTCGCGCCAGAACCCGGTATCGCGCCGATCGGTCACATGGTAGTGCAGCAAGACGAAGTCGCGGACATGCTCGAGATCTTCCCTCATTCGCATGTTGTACTCGTCGACCTCGACCTGGTTGACGATCTCCGGAAAAGCTTGCAGCAGGCGCGTTATGCCGCGCTGGATCAGGTGGATGTTGGTCGACTCCAGCGGCTCCAGAAAACCGCTGGCCAAGCCCAGCGCCACGCAATTGCGTTCCCAGCAGCGTGTGCGCTGACCGGGCTTGAAATGGATCAGGCGCGGTTCGGTCGCGGGCTCGCCTTCAATGGTGTCCATCAGGGTCTTGAGCGCCACGTCCTTGTCCATGTAGCGGCTGGCAAAGACGATGCCGTTGCCGCCTCGGTGCTGCAACGGAATGCGCCATTGCCAGCAGGCATCGCCGGCGATCGAGCGCGTGTAGGGAACCGCCTGACGCACCGATTCGGTCTGCACGGCATAGGCGCTGTCGGCCAGCAGCAGGTCCGACCAGTCCTCGTATGCCACGCCCAGCGCCTTGCCGATGAGCAGCGCGCGGAAGCCGGTGCAATCGATGAACAGGTCGCCCTCGATGCGGGTGCCGTCCTTGAGGACCAGCGCCTGGATGTCCCCGTTGTCGGCCATCGCCACGTGCTCGATCATGCCCTCCACGCGGTGCAGGCCGTAACCCTCGCTGAAACGGCGCAGGAAGGCCGCATAGCGCGTGGAGTCGATGTGGTAGGCATAGTTGATGCCATTGTTGGGCAGCTGCGCAAACTTGTTCTGCATCGCGGCCGTCAGCTCGAGGCAATAGTCGCCATAGTCGCTGGCCAGGCCTCGTTCGCGACCCTTCAGCCAGAAATGCTGGAACCCGGCGGACCAGTGGTCGCGCCCCGTGGTGCCGAAGGAATGGAAATAGCGGTGGCCGACGCTGCGCCAGTTCTCGAACTGGATGCCCAGCTTGAATGTGGCGCTGCTGGCGGCCATGAACTCCTGCTCGTTGACATCGATCAGCCGATGGAAGGTGAGCAGGGTGGGAATGGTTGCCTCGCCGACGCCCACCGTGCCGATGTCGTCCGATTCCACCAGGGTGATGTCGATGTATTTGCCCAGCGTGCGCGAGAGCGCGGCCGCTGCCATCCATCCCGCCGTGCCGCCTCCGGCTATCACCACGTGGCGTACGGGCTTACGTTGCATATCGGCACTGGAATGGGGTGCGGCGTTCACGGGTCGATCTCCTGGGTTTAGCCTTTCAACTGATGCATGAAACTCTGTACGAGCGCGCTGCGCAGTTCATGCGCGCGTTTTTCATCCATGGGCGCCAGCATGCCTCGCGCCGCCTCCGGGATGTGTTCGTGCGTCGCCTCTCCTGGCTCGAAGATGTAATGCCGGAAGATTTCCTGCCAGATGCGCCGTTGCTCCGGCGGCAGGTCCCGGATGTTGACCATGGCAAGCTTGAGCGTATTGAACGGCGAGTCCATATACGCCGGCTCGTCGCGCCACCAGAAATTGACCAGGATGTTGAGCGCTTCGAGCGATTCGACGTGATGGAACCACATGCTGGGTATGACCAGAGCATCGCCCGGCTCCATCTCGGCGACCTGGGCATGCGCCATGGCTTCGCGGAACCGCGGAAAGCGCGCGTGGTCCGGTTCATGAAAATCGACCAGGCTGATGGCCGGACCGGCCGGCGTGAACTCTATCGGGCCGACATAGAGATTGGCCAGTTGGTCGGGGGGGAACAGGGTGAATCGACGCCTGCCGGCCACCACGCAGGCCAGGTTCGTCGGCAGATCCCGATGCGCGGCGATCCGCGAACGATTGCCGATCCAGATGCTCGCCAGTTCCTGGAGCTCGGCCGTCTGTTCGAACACGTTCTCCGCGCGAAATCCGGGCAGATAGACATCCAGCAAGGACGAGCCGATGTAGATGGAAGGCGCACTCGGGCTGGACGCCTTGAGGATCTGCTCAAGCGTCGCGCTCAACGGACCGTGGTGAAGCGTGAAATTGAAGCCGGTGAGGTTCTCGTTGTAGAAAAACCTGCCCTTGACCTTGGGCGGAGCAGTCAGGAACGTCGCGGTGCGCTTGCTGTCGAATCTGCGCAGGTAGTCGACCACGGCGCGATCCGACTGTCGGGCTGCGTGGACCACCGGCCATGACGACATCAGGCCACGGAGCAACACGGGCTGAGTGCTTCTGAGCACATCATCCGGCAAGGACTCCCGATCGAGTCCATGAAGCTCCTGAACCTGCTCAGCCACGGGCGTACCTATTGCGGTAGCGCTCGATGAGATCGCGCATGTGGGTCAACGAAGCCGCCGCCAGGAAGGTCGGTTCCAGGTGATCTGCCCGGGACAGTTCTTCCAGCGCCTTGCCATCGAGCTTGCGAAGACGATCATGGTTGATGGTGTAGTAGCCGACCAGACGATTCTCGTTATCTTCATCGAACTTCACGTCCAGCACGAACGACTCGAGGAGATCGTGCTTGAGCAGGGCCTCGATGTAGGCCTGGGTGTTCTTGACACCCGCATTCAGCATGCCCAGGACATCGCTGATGTGCTGGAGTAATTCGGTCGGACCGCCATGGTCATGAAACAGTGCCTGCCCGCTTTCATCGCCCACGCGCGGATGATCGAGGTCGATGTGGACATGATCCCCGTTGGCAGAGCGGCCGATGAGGAATGGCTCGCGTTGTACAGACAGGGGGATGTAATGGGCATCCCAATGGGAGCCCTCCAGAAACAGGTTTTCCCCCTGCCGCAGGCCGAACAACGCGACCGGCTGGAAGTTGTCCTGCTCGTCCTTCTGGAACACGATGGGATAGTAGGTCTGGACGTTGTGGAACTCCTCCGGAAACGTCAGTGCCGACATGATGTCGTCACCATATTCGGCGCCGTGGGACATGTTCACGCGCAGGTCGCGGTGCTGGTCTTTGTTGAGGATGGCATGTCGGGTCATGGATTGAATCTTTGCGGGAAATGGATACCCGGCCTCTAAGAAAAAAGGGCCGCTGGCAGCCAGCGGCCCCAAGAACACTATTCTTGCCACCGGCGGGCGCCGGTGGCAAGAGAACTACTCTCAGAACTTGTACCGCACGCCAAACATGTAGCGCGGTCCCGTCTGGGCGAGGTAGACCAACTCGTGGATATTGCGCGTGTACAAGCGCTGGGTCCGGTTGGTCACGTTGATGCCGTCCAGGGTGAGCGAGAGCTGCTTGTTGATGTTGTAGCTCGCGCTGATGTCCCACTGGCCGTACGGCGCCGTGTAGATCGGGTTGACGATGCCCAGGCTGTCGTTGTTGCCGGTCAGGAACTTGCCGCGCCAGTTGAAGGCCGCGCGTGCCTGCCACGGACCCTTCTCGTAGAAGCCGACGAAGTTGGCCGAGTTGCTCAGGCCCACCATGAAGCTCTGCTGCCCATAGCTGTAATTGTCGTAATGCAACGGGGACTGCACGATGGTGTAGTTGACCTGGGCACCGAAGCCGGTGTCCCAGAGCATCTGCTGCAGGGCGAATTCCCAACCGTGCAGGGACTTCTTGCTGGCGTTGTAGGGCTCGGAGATCAAGAATTTCGTGATCGGATCTCCCGGCTGGCCCTGGATGGTGCCGGTTGCGGCATTCACGCCCGGCTGTCCGCTGAGGTTGGTCAGGATGTAGTTCCTGATGCAGATCGTATCAGTCGAAGCGCATCCGCCGGCATTGACAGCCTGGTTGAAGTACGCGCCGCCGATCGGGGTGGGCAGGTTGAAGGGGGTTGCGGTGACCTGCCGGGTCCCGATGTAGTTGGAGATGTTCTTGCGGAAATAATCAACCGATACGTAGCTTCCCTTGCCGTAATACCAAGCCCAGGACAGGTCGAAATTGTGCGACACCAGCGGCTTCAGGGCGGGATTGCCCGAGCTTCCGGTACCGCCACCGAAGCGCACCGTGGAGGTAAGCAACTGTCCTCCCGAGATATCGCCCCAATTCGGGCGACCGATGGTCTCGCTGTAGGCGGCACGCACCTTCATGTCGTCGGTGATGTTGTAGGCCACATTGAGTGCCGGCAGGAAGTACTTGTACGAACCCTTCAGGGTGGTGAAGCCCGACTTGCCGCTGGAAATCAGGTACAGCTCGTTTTGCGCGGCCCAGGAGACGCCGCTCCATGTCGGCACCAGTGCAGTGGAGGTGACATCGGTCTTCTCGTAGCGCACACCCGCGGACACGTACAACGGCTGATTCGCCACGTAGTAGGTCTGGTTCCAGGACAGGAAGGCCGACTTCGAATCCTCGGTGGTGCGCTCGTCCGTTGCATTCGGACCGGTGTAGTTGGTCGGCGCCGCGAACGTGAAGGCCCCCAAGGTTGCGGCATTGGCATTCCATGCTTTCTGGGCAGCCTGGGCACCCTGGGCAAAGTTCCAATTGAAGAACTGGTCAGTGAACGAAGGCGAGTTGTGACCGCTGAACTGGCCGAAGTACTGGCCCATGTTGTCCGAATGGAACATCGAGTTCGAGTAGTTGGCGGGCGAGGTGCCGGGAATGCCTCCCCAGTAGTTTTCCTGGGCGAAGTTGTAGGCCGTGCGGTTGCGCACATTCGTCGAGGCAACACCGAAGTTCAACTCCGATTCGTCCGGCAGGATATAGCTACCGTTCAACTGGATCTGGTTGATGGTGTTCTTCATGTGGCTGTTGCGGAACGAAGCACCCGTGAAAAGCATTTGCGATGGGCTGAGCTTCGTTCCTGCCGGCGAATACACATTGGTCAGGATCGGGAAACGGCCCGTGAAGTTGGCCGTGGTCGTGCCGCGGACGAATGCGACGGCATCCAGTGTCGAACTATTGCCGTAGGGGCTGTCGGGACCGTTTTGCGCCGTGGAGTGGGCGGCGTCAAACGTGAAGCTCAGCTTGTCGTTGACTTTCCACTTGGTGTTCCAGCCCACCGAGTTGAGGGTCTCCTTGCTCGCCGACTGGCCAGCGGCCATGTCGAGGTCCTGCGGCGTGTTATAGGTCTCGGAATACACCAGTGGTGCCGAGATGGGCCCATTGGTCCAGGAGCTGTAGTTGGGGTAGCCGGACGCGAACCACGCCGACAACTGCTGGTAGCGATTCTTGACCTTGTATTCGGAATACGTGTAGTCCAGCGTGTTGACCAGGTTGTCCGACGGCTTGAACTGCAGGACCATCTGGCCGTTGATGCGCGTGGTCTGGCCGGCGTTGATTTGATAGCGCAGCGCCTGCGGGAACGAATAGTCGGTATTGGGGCCCGGCGCATTGACGGAATTGGGTGCCGGGGGCACCACACCACCACCCCAGGAGCCGCCATACGGCACGTTGTTGCGGAAGGTCTGCCAGCCATCAATGAAGGAGCTGTTGTAGCCGAAATTGCGCTTTTCGTAGCTGCCGTTGATGCCGAAGCCCCACTCGCCATTGGCGCTGGTGGTGCTGAAGATGCCGTTGAAGCGCGGCGCGATAGTGCTGCCGTACTGCAAGGACGACGGCATGTTGTTGTTCGAGCCATCCCAGACGCCCTGGAACTGGACGGCACCATGCGTGCCAGGATTGTCGAACGGTCGTGCCGTGATGATGTCGATCGTGGCGCCCATGCCACCCGGGGGCGTGCTGGCCGAACCGGTCTTGTAGACGTCGACCTCGGACACGGCACTGGCGGACAGCTGCGCGAAGTCGAACGAACGATCCGTCGAGGCGCTGGTGTCGTTGATGTTGGCCGTCGGCATCTGGCGCCCGTTCAGCAACACCAGGTTGAACTGGGGACCAATGCCGCGCACCGTGACGCGCGCGCCTTCGCCGTTGACACGGCTGATGGACACGCCGGGGATGCGCTGCAGCGCCTCGGCAAGGTTGGAGTCGGGGAACTTGCCGATATCCTCGGCCACGATGCCGTCGACGATGCCGTTCGAGTAGCGCTTGATGTTCATCGACGCTTCCAGCGAACTGGCGATGCCCTGGACCATCACGGCTTGCAGGTTCGTCGCGTTCTGGCGGCTGGCGATGTTTTTCTTCTGTTTCTTGGTCTGACTGCTCGTGTTGTTGGAATTGGACGACGCGGATTGCGCGGCGCCCGGGCTCTGCGCGTACGCCGTGCCGGCCAGTGCCATGAGCACTGCCGAAACCAGTATGCGCCGTTGCAAGGTGTGGTTACTTTGGTTCATGGATGATTACTCCCCCGAACATCGTGGTTTTGTTGTGGCTGGCCGATCGGGTTTAAATTTAAACGGCCGGGTCGTCTTGCGAAGTTGCCTGGATATCGAATCCAGTGTTGCTTGCTGCTTGGCGGCGGACCCGTCGGCATGTGCCGGGGGTCGACCATCGTAAATTCCTGGCCAAGTCCGTGCTCGCGCATCCTGATCAATGCGCAGGACATGACATCGTCTCGTTTGCCGCGTACGCGACCTGAACCTTGTTCAGCGTGATCTGCAGCGGCCCGTGGCTGTCGATGACAAGCGGCGCGGTCACGGACTTCAAGTCCGCTCCAGCCTTGTCGAAACACTTCAGCGGCACGCCGAGCCGGGTCCATCCGCTCGTCTTCAGCGTGGCCAGTTCGGCGCTGAACGGCAGGCGTGCCTGGCAGGATTTGGCGCTGCAGTTGACACCGATCTCCACGCGGGTACCGGCCGGCACCTTGTCGACGCGCAGGGTCAGGACCAGGTTCACGTCCCCGTTGCTTTCGCGTTGCAGGTCGAGTGGCTTGGGCGAAACGATGGACAGCGTGCCGCCCTGCCCGCTCCAGGTGACCTGGCGCGCGTCTTCCTGAGCCTGGTAGTCGATGCCCTTGACCTCGATCGCGCCGTGGGGGGTTCGGGCCGGCACGCTGGCAACCATGCGAGGCGTTCCGGCCCTTTCAGCAATCGTCAGTTTGAACTTGCCCACGGTCTCGCCGTGATGCATGTACAGGTCACGCGGGATCAGCGGGCCGTTCAGGTCGGAGATTTCCGGCAAGGGCCCGGAGGTATCATGGTCCTCGTAAGTCAGTCCGAAGCCGTACGGATACTGTGGATCGGCGGCGCTCTGCGCGACCTGCACCGCGGTGCGCGGCCAGGCCGCCGGCAGTTTGCCGTGGAAATCGTGCTGGACGTTGCCCTTGGGGCCGCGCAGGATCACGTCGGCCACGCCACCGCCTTCCGATCCCGGCAACCAGGCCATGACGAAGGCATTGGAGGCGTTGATCTCGCGGTTGACCCACAGCGGGCGACCGGCGACGAATACCGAGACCACCGGTATCCCGGCCTTGCGCAGGCGCTTGATCAGGGCCAGGTCCTTGCCGCTGTTGTAGTCGTAGGCGACGTTGTCGCGATCACCCTGGAACTCGGCATAGGGTTTTTCACCAAACACCACGATGGCCACGTCCGGCTTGTGCGTGTAGTGCCCATCGACCGAGAGCACCGCATGGCCGCCGGCGGCGCGGACCTGTTGCCGGATGCCGGCCCAGATCGTGGTATCGCCGGGGAAATCGGAAGGCTTGAGGCCCGTGCCCTGCCAGTTGACGGTCCAGCCGCCGGATTGACGCATCATGCTGTTGGCGCTCTCGCCGGCCACCAGGATGCGCTGGTGCGGATTCAGCGGCAGGATGCCGCCGTGGTTCTTCAGAAGAACCAGGGACTCACGCACGGCCCGACGCGCCAGCGCGCGGTGCGCTGCCGAACCCAGCACCGACAGTGGCACTGGGTCCGGGCGACCTTGGGGATACTTGAACAGGCCAGCGCGAAGTTTCACGCGCAGGATGCGCGACACCGCGTCGTCAAGCCGCGCCATCGGGACCTGGCCGCTTTTGACCTGGGCCAGGAGGTTTTTGAAGGCCGTCTTCCAGTCCGCCGGCACCATCAGCATGTCCATGCCATCGTTGATCGACTCGGGGCAGCTGGCATCGGTGCAGCCGGGCACCTTGCCCACGGCATTCCAGTCCGAGACGGTGAAACCGCTGAAGCCCATGCGGCCCTTGAGCACGCCGGTGAGCAGGCTCTTGTTGGCCGACATCTTCACGCCGTTCCAGCTGGAGAACGAGACCATCACTGTCTGCACTCCGGCCGCAATGGCGGCTTCGTATGGCAGGCCGTGGATGTCGCGCAGCACCTTCTCGCTGATCTCGGCGTCGCCCTGGTCCTTGCCGTCATGAGTGCCGCCGTCGGCGAGAAAGTGCTTGGCCGTGGCTAGCACGTGGTCCTGGTCGAGGAACCCGGGGGTCCCGGGCTTGCCTTGCAGGCCCTCGATCTCGGCGGCGCCGAGCTTGGCCACCAGATGCGGGTTCTGCGAGAAGCCCTCGTAGGTGCGTCCCCAGCGGCTGTTCTGCGGCACGGCGATGGTCGGGGCGAACGCCCAGTCGGCGCCGATGGCACGCACTTCCAGCGCGGTGGCGGCGCCAATCTTGCGCACCAGGTCCGGGTCGTGCGTGGCGCCCAGGGCGATATTCTGCGGGAACAGCGTGGCGCCGACCACGTCGTTGTTGCCGTGCACGGCATCCAGGCCAAAGATCACCGGTACCACCACCCCGCCCTTCTTGAGCGGCCGCATGGCCTCACGGTGGTAGGCCTGGATCAGTGCGCGCCACTTGGCGGCCGGAGCGGCTGCGTTGCCGCCGGGGCCACCGTTGCCGCCGGAGAGGACCGAACCCAGCGGATAGGTGCGCAGGTCCTCGGGAGTCATGCTGCCGATCTCGCCCTGGATCAGCTGGCCGACCTTCTGGCGCAACGTCATGTGCGAAAGCAGCTCATGGACGCGATGCTCGAGTTTGGGTTGCGGGGGAAAGGCCGGCTTCACGCTCGGCCATTGGGAGGGATGCGCCACCGTCGATGCGATAGCCGGTTGGCTTGCCGCGGCGGTCTTGACCTGTTGCGCATGGGCAGCCGGCTTGGCTTGCTGCACCAAGCTGGCCGGCTTGGCTTGTTGCGGCGCCGGTTGTCGGCCGCAGCCCGCCATCGACAAAGCGAGCAACGCCACTGGCAGCGACCATCCAACAAAGCGCGTGCGCAGGCCGTTATCGCAAATGTTCGGGATCTTCCCCATGTAGTTCTTCCCCGCGCCCCCCCAGGGGCTCCGTTGTTATTGGTGCCTGGAAACCAGCAAATTCCTGCACTTTGTATTAATGACAGCGCTGTCAGTAAAGTTGTTAAAATATCGAGCACGGCGTGATCGAAAGTTTTTTTACGCCGATATGACAGCGCTGTCAAATTGACCCAGGTCAAAGCGGCGCTGCGTTTTTCCCGTTACCTTGATCATGCCCGGCTATTTGCGCGGCTTTGCGAGTGGGTGCAGTGGATTCACGCATCCTTAACGAGTAGGGCACCTGCACCATCCGTCCGGGGCCGAATCCTCGCAATACATCCAGCAACTGCAGGCAGGCAATTCTGCCCATGTCGCGGGCCGGCTGATGGATCGTGGTGAGCGTCGGCCACACCTGGCGCGAGATCGGTGTGTCATCGAATCCGCATACCGAAAGATCTTCCGGCACCGACAGACCATGTTCGGACGCCGTCCATATCACGCCCGATGCCATGTCGTCGTTACCGGCAAATACGGCCGTCGGCGGTGCATCCATTGCGAAAAGTTTGCGTGCAGCTTCCACACCGGAAGCAAACGAGAAATCACCCTGCACCACCAACTCGGGAATCCAGGGAAGGCCGGCCTCGACAAG
>NZ_JAQIBU010000270.1 GCF_027858935.1 Oleiagrimonas sp.
TTGCTCGCCTCGGCCAACAGCTGTTCCGTGGTCATGGATGAGACATTCGTGGGCGCCGGCGTCTTGGCGCCCTTGGCCTTGCTCACGTGGGCTGCCGGCTGTACCAGCGACTCGGTGACTTTCATGTGGGGCTCGATCACAAGAAACCACCCAGCCGCAGCAATGGCCAGGAGAATCACGATGGAGAAGATCACTGTGGACGATGCGCTGCCACGCTCATGACTGCGATTGATATTTGACATTCGGGTATCCATGGTCATTCGCTACGTTGCTACCAGATACCCGCGCCCCCTGTAAGTTCCCCTTGTTGAAGAACCCAGACCTGAGGCCTGATGTAGCGCGGATTCAGTTCACAAGGTACCCCGATCCAGCGTCAGTGCCAATAGGATGGTTTCCAGCACGCGTTTGATCACGATACCGCGTGAGCGACAAAAAAAGCCCCGGTAAACCGGGGCACAGATTCTGGCATGGCCTGCCCTCACGCCATCTAGGGCGCAAGGGAGATCGCCATACTTTGCAACTACGCCTACTTGCGCTTGCCAGCCGAGCTGCGGCTGGCGCGGGAAACGCGAGCTGCGGCCGGCGCCGCGGCCGGTGCCTTGGCCGGTGCCTTGCGTACGGCCTTCTTTGCAGCCTTCTTGGCAGCAGGCTTCTTGGCCGCAGGTTTCTTGGCCGCAGTCTTCTTGACGGCCTTCTTGGCTGCCGGCTTGCGCGCCGTTTTCTTGACAGCTTTCTTGGCCGTCTTCTTGGCCGTCTTCTTGGCCGCCTTCTTCACCGTCTTCTTGACGGCCTTCTTGGCAGCAGGCTTCTTGGCCGCAGTCTTCTTGACGGCTTTCTTGGCAGCAGGCTTCTTGGCCGCAGTCTTTTTGGCAGTGGACTTGCGAGCGGCCGCAACCTTGCGCGTGGTCTTCTTTGCCGCCTTGCGGGCTGTCTTCTTGGCAGCTCCCTTCTTCACGGCGGCCTTTTTCACGGCAGCTTTTTTCACGGGTGACTTTTTCACGGCCACTTTCTTTGCCGTGGTCTTTTTCTTGGCGACTTTTTTCGCAGCCGGTTTCTTTGCAGTTTTCTTGGTCGTAGCCATGATTCGTCTCAGCTCCTCATCAGTTGGCAGTGGTTGTCCGGTAAAGGCATGTAGAAACGCTTCAACCAACAGGTCACTGTTTGTCGCATGCCTGAGGTTGTTGACCTGGCGTCGTGTACGTTCATCGGAAAGCAGACGGAGCACATGAAGGGGAATGGAGACGGTGACCTTTCGGACCGCTCCCGCCTTTTTACCGTGATCCACATACGGCTTGATGTACTTCTTTTCTGCCATCTTTAAACCCACTCCACCATTGGGCGCAGAAGCTAGACCTGTCGCAACGCGGTGTCAATAAAATTTGCACACCAAAATGAATGCGCTACGAGCCCTCCAACGCTTGCACATCAAGGGCTTTGACACTAACACTTACTGCACTCGGCTTTGACTAAATGGACATCTAAACGTCTAGACGTAAAAAACAGTATTTCAGGATACGGTCACGAAACTCAATGGCTACGCGGGATTCAGCACCGCAGAGGCTTGGAGACTCGCAAGAAACGCACAAAAAAACTCGCGCCACTTGTGGAACAAATCCCATCAGGACGCGAGTTTCAGCATGGCCGGAGCATGCGATTTCCAGCTGAACAGGAAACTTTATTTTTTTACCTTCCCGTCTTTATTGAGCACGAACTTGCACGTGCATGCATGCCGGATACGCATCGATGCGCGCACTCGCACGACCCATGAAAAACCGATCCGGGCATGCGGTTTCCCGGCGTTCGGGTCAGGCGTCATCGCCCTCGATCAGTTCGGCATAGACGTCGGGATCGAGCAACGCATCCAGATCGGATTTGTCGTCGGGCCTGATCACGAAAATCCAGCCCTCGCCATAGGCGTCGTCGTTGATCGATTCGGGTGCGTCATCGAGCGCCTCGTTGACCTCGACGACTTCACCACTGACCGGGGCATAGACATCGGATGCGGCTTTGACAGACTCCACCACCGCGCAACCGCTGTCAGGCGTCACGTGGGCACCGACCTCGGGCAGTTCCACGTAGACCAGGTCGCCAAGCTGCTCCTGGGCATGGTCGGAAATACCCACGCGTACGAGGCCATCGTCTTCTAGGCGGGCCCACTCGTGGGACTTCAGGAATTTCAGGTCGCCGGGTATATCGCTCATGGGTCGGTCCTGTCAGTTTTGGGATGCGGATGGAATTCTAGTGGGTCGGAAGGCAGGGATGAAATACCTCAGATCCCTTCACGCGGTTTGCCATCGCGAACGAACGGATACTTCACCACGCGCACCGGGAATTCGCGTTCGCGGATGACCACGCGCGTCGAACCGATATCTCCAGCGGGTACCCGCGCAAACGCAATGGCCTTGCCCAGCGTGGGCGAGAAACTTCCAGAGAGAATTTCGCCTTTACCGGCTTCTGTGAGGACGGTCTGGCCATGCCGAAGTACGCCTTTGTCGTCCAGTACAAGACCGACCATGCGCCGCTGCACGCCTTGTTGCTTTTGCGCCTCCAATGCACCGCGCCCGATGAACTGGCGGCCCTCGTCCATGGATACGGTCCAGCCAAGACTGGCCTCCCAGGGCGTGACATCCTCGTCCATGTCCTGGCCGTAGAGGTTCAAGCCGGCTTCCAGGCGCAGCGTGTCCCGCGCTCCCAGGCCGGCCGGCCGAACCCCCTCATCCAGCAGGGCCTGCCAGAATTCCTCGGCGTGATCCTCGGGGACCATCACCTCGAAACCATCCTCACCGGTGTATCCGGTCCGGGCGATGAAAAGCGGAACACCATGCAGCCCCTGTGCGGCCGCGGCGTGAAACTTGCCCATCGCGGCGATGCGTTCACGGTCAATATCGGCAAGAACATGGATGACGCGCTCGCGCGCAACAGGTCCCTGCACTGCGATCATGGCAAAGTCCGGTCGCTCGCTCACCTCGACATCAAATGCGGCCGCCTGGCGGGTGATCCATTGCATGTCTTTTTCGCGCGTGGCTGCATTGACCACGATGCGGAAGAACGTTTCGCCCAGGTAGTAAACGATCAAATCATCAATGACACCGCCATGATCGTTGAGCATGCAGGTGTAGAACGCCTTGCCATGCTCGGCAAGCTTGTCCACGTTGTTGGCCAGCAGGCGCCGCAGGAACGCACGGACCTGGTCTCCCTGAAGATCGACAACCGTCATGTGCGAGACATCGAACATGCCCGCCTGGTTGCGCACTGCGTGGTGCTCCTCGATCTGCGAGCCATAGTTGATCGGCATGTCCCAGCCACCGAAGTCGACCATGCGTGCGCCGAGGGCGCGATGCGCGTCATTGAGTACGGTTTTGGATGTCATGGGAACACTCTCGGGGACAGGCCAGAATCGCCTATTATCGCCGCCCGTCACCGGCAATTCCAAGCGCAGGCTGGAAATCCCGCTTGCCCGGTTCGACCCAGCGGAAGGTGAGGTTCAGGCGTGGCGTCACCGGGCGACGTGTCCGTGGGACCGCGTGCATGTAGTTGGTCTGCGTTTCACCCGACATGCACAGCAGACTGCCATGCGTCAGTTCCAGGGTCCTTGCGGGCGCACTCCCATGGCGTGGACGCATCCGGAACCGGCGCGTGCCTCCCAGACTGACGCTGGCGATCACTGGCGCCGCTCCCAGCTCGTCCTCGTCGTCACTGTGCCAACCCATGGCGTCGCGACCATCGCGATACAGGTTGGCGAGCACACTGTTGAAACGCGCATCGCAGGCGGCTTCCACACGCTCGCGCAACTGGGCCAGCAGTGGCGGCCACGGATGGGGCGCAAAGGTGGCGCCTGAATAGCGGTAGTATGCGCGCGGATCACCGATCCAGCAGCTCAGGCGTGGCGCGTCCACTTCACGGCCGAACAGGCGCAACCGGTGTTGCTCGAAGTCGATGCTTTTGTGTAACGCGTGCAACAATCCATCGGCTTCACGGGGGTCTATCCAGTTCGGCCACAAACGCACCTCGGCCCCGGCCAGCTCAAGAGTGATGGACGCATCGGGCTCTCCCCCGAAAGCCAATGAGCCCTGCGCAAGCCGGGATCCGCCCATGGTCAGTACTCCGAGTCGTTCATGTGCCGAACGTCGGCTCGATCGGATATTCCGGTGTCGCGTCCAGGCTTGCCGCGCAGACCTGGGCAAGCTCCAGCAACCGCAAGTCCGAGCCTCGTGGACCAATGAACTGCAAACCCACCGGCAGGCCCTGCGCAGTGAGGCCCATCGGAATACTCACCGCCGGACAGGCTGCAAGGCTTGCCAGGCTGGTCAGGTCGGCCTGGTTGGACGGCACCGGCGCATCCAGCGCGAACGCCGCCTGCGGCGTCGTGGGCAGCACCAGCACATCGACCTGGGCAAACAGACGACGCATCTTCAATGCCGCCGCATCCAGAACCCGATCGGCCACGACATAGTCGTGCGCACTTTTGCCTGCAGCGTGATCGAGCATGCCGCGAAATTGCGCAGACACGGGATGTTGCGCATCCTCGAGGTCAGCCGCAAAGGTGGCCAGCATTTCCGCCTCCATCAGCAGCAATCCGGCGCGACGTGTGCTGGCAAAGTCCCAATCGGAAAAATCCACCATGCGACGCTCACCCAGTTCCAGCTTGAGGCACTCGATGGCCTTGTCGTAGCTTTCGGCCACCGCAGCGTCCACGCCGATGCTGCGCACGTCTGAAAGCAGCCCCGTGCGCAAACGTCCGGGCTCCCAATCGGGGGGCGATAGCGCCACGCGACGATGCCGCGAACGCGGATCGTCGGCATCGTAACCCGCCACCACTTGCAGCAATACCGTCAGGTCATCGACGCTGCGCGCCATCAGGCCGACCGCATCCAGCCTGCGCGCGGCAGGCACGATGCCGCGCGTGGAAATCTCACCGTGGGTGGGCTTGAGCGCATACAGGCCGCAGTAACTGGCCGGGATGCGAATCGAGCCCAGACTGTCGGTGCCGATCGCGACGGCTGCAAGACCTGCAGCTACAGCCGCTGCCGAGCCCCCGGAGGAACCGCCGGCGGTATGGCCTGGACAAAACGGATTGTGGGTGGCACCGAAGTGCGGGTTGTGTGTGGTTGCGCCCAGCGCGCCCTCGTCCATGTTGGTCTTGCCCAGCATCACCACGCCTGCCGCGCGCAACCGCGAGACCACATGCGCATCGTGCGCCACCGCCTGTGCGCCGCGGCCGGGCAGGCCCGCAGTGGTTGGCCAACCGGCGATGTCGATATTGTCCTTGATGGCCACGGGGATGCCATCCAGTCGCCCGATCACGCCTTCCTTGCGGCGCTTTTCGGCGGCCCGCACCTGCTCCTGGGCCAACCCAGGCTGCAGTTCGACAAAGGCATTCAATCGCGGATTCAGGCGGTCGATGGCCTCCATGCAGGCGTCGGTCAGGGCTTGGGGACGGGTCCGACCCAGCGCCAGCCAATGCAGCATCTGGCACATGCTGGCGTGGCGAAGTTCGTGGGCCTCGATCGGCGAGGATGTGTTCATGGGACTCCGGGTATCTGGGCTCTGCGCAGCGGTGCGCTGGATATGGACGAATCTCATGCAGCAGGAACATCGTGCACGGATGGAGAACTTCCCACGGACCTGCGGGGACAGGCAAGCCTGCGGATCCGGCACGGCATTTGCCGCATGCCTCACGAATGCGGACAATCGTCCCCATCCATACGCACGCCGCACACCGAACGTCACTTCACCAGTGCAATGCGGATGTCCATCCTACGCCAACACGGAGCCCTATCATGAGCGAACGCGAAACGATGGAATACGACGTCATCACCGTCGGCGCGGGCCCGGCCGGGCTGGCGTTCGCGATTCGCCTGAAACAGCTCAAGCCCGATCTGAGCGTATGCGTGATCGAAAAGGCCTCGACCATCGGCGCGCAGATCCTGTCCGGCGCGGTGATCGAGCCCGAACCGCTGAACGCACTGCTGCCCAACTGGGCCGAGGACCCGCCGCCGGTCTGTGTGCCGGTGAGCGAGGACGAGTTCTGGTATCTCGGTGACCATCAACGCGCCAGACGGATGCCGACGCCGCCGCAAATGCACAACCAGGGCAACTTCATCGTCAGCCTTGGCGCGATGTGCGCCTGGATGGCGCCGCAGGCAGAGGCGCTGGGCGTGGATATCTTTCCTGGTTTTGCTGCCGCCGAACCCGTGTTCAGCGAGGACGGCGCGGTCGCCGGGGTCCGCATCGGCGACATGGGCGTGGCTCGGGACGGCTCGGAAAAGCCCGGCTACACCCAGGGCATCGACATCATGGCCAAGGTCACGGTGCTGGCCGAGGGCTGCCGCGGGCACCTGTCCAAGCAGTTGATTGCCAAGTTCGCTCTGGATGCCGACAGTGACCCACAGACCTACGGCATCGGCATGAAGGAGCTGTGGCAGCTGCCCGAAGGCCGCGTCACGCCGGGCAAGGTGGTGCATACGTTGGGCTGGCCACTGGACAACGCCACCTATGGCGGCAGCTTCATCTATCACCTGGACAAGGACCGCGTAGCCATCGGCTTTGTCGCGGGCCTGGACTACGAAGACCCGGAATTTTCGCCATTCGAGGCCTTCCAGCAACTCAAGAATCACCCGAAGATCAAGCCCCTGCTCGAAGGCGGCCAGATCATCTCCGGCGGCGCGCGCGCGCTGGCCGAGGGCGGCTACCAGTCGCTGCCGAAGACCGAGATGCCGGGCGCACTGCTGATCGGCGACGCCGCCGGCCTGCTCAACGTGCCCAAGATCAAGGGCACCCACCAGGCCATGCGTTCGGGCATGCTGGCCGCCGAACACGTGGCCGAATCGCACACGGCTCACGGCTTCGACCGCAAGCTGCGCGACTCGGCGGTGATGGTGGAGTTGAAGAAAGTGCGCAACATCCGCCCCGGATTCCACAAGGGCCTGTGGATGGGTCTGGCAAACGCCGCATGGGAAACCGTCACCGCCGGCTTCTCGCCGTGGACGCTGAAAAACCGCGCCGACTGGTCGTCGTTGAAGAAGCTGGGGACCTACGAACGCCCGAAACGCGACTATGTCGAACGCGACCTGCCCCCGCGCGACCGCCTGGCCAGCGTGTACTTCGCCGCCACCGAGCACGACGAGAACCAGCCGGTGCACCTGAAGGTGACCGACACCAACATCTGTGCCACCCGCTGCGTCGAGGAATACGGCAACCCCTGCACGCGCTTCTGCCCGGCCAACGTCTACGAGATGGTCGAAGACGCCGACGCCGAGCACGGCAAGCGCCTGCAGATCAACGCCGCCAACTGCGTGCACTGCAAGACCTGCGACATCAAGGACCCGTACGAAATCATCACCTGGGTCACCCCCGAGGGCGGTTCCGGGCCCAACTACAACAATCTCTGAACGACATGTCCGAACATCGTCCGGCCCGATCCCGCGACTGGATCTTCCACGCGCTGCGCTTGCTCTTTCGTAGCGTGCCGATGTCTCAAGCTGTGCGTGACCGGCTGCGCCAGGGCTTCCTGGACCGCCATGCCGCAGTTCGAGGTTCATGCCCATGCCCAGCCGCGCCTGCCCGGCGCGCTGGGCTTTTATGACCTGCGGGTGAAGGACGTGATGCGCGCGCAGATGAAGCTGGCGCGCGAATACGGCGTCGGCGCGTTCTGTTTCTACCACTACTGGTTCGCCGGCACCCCTCTGCTGGAAGCCCCGGCCCGACAATGGCTGGACGATCCCACGCTGGACCTTCCGATCTGCCTGTGCTGGGCCAACGAAAGCTGGTCCCGCCGCTGGGACGGACGCGCCGACGACATCCTCATCGCGCAGGCGCACAGCCCTGCGGACGACCTGGCCTACATCCAACATGTCGCGCCATTCCTGCGCGATCCACGCTATCTGCGCGTGGACGGCAAGCCGCTGCTGCTGGTCTACCGACCCGGCCTGCTGCCCGAGCCCAAGGCCACGGCGCAACGCTGGCGCACATGGTGTCGCGAGCACGGCGTGGGCGAGACCGCACTGGCTTGCGTGCAAGGCTTCGAAAGGCCGGACCCGCGCGACATCGGCTTTGACGCCGCAGTCGAGTTCCCGCCCAACCTGGCCACACCCGAAAACATCAGCGCGCGCCAGCACCTGCTCAATCCCGACTATCGCGGCCAGGTGCTGGACTGGCGCGTTGGCACGCGATGTCGGCGCTCGCCCGATGCCGGCATACCCGCTGTTCCCGGCCGTGAACCCCGGCTGGGACAACGAGCCACGCCGCAGCGGTCGCGGCCGCGTGTATGCGCACGCCTCGCCGCGCGGCTACCGCGACTGGCTTGCGGACACGCTCATCCAGCGCGCACCGAAACTGCCACAATCGCAGCGCCTGGTCTTCATCAACGCCTGGAACGAATGGGCCGAGGGCGCCGTGCTGGAACCGGATGCACGCCTGGGCCACGCCTGGCTGGACGCCACCCGCCGCGCGCTGCAACAGGCCGCCGGTGCCACGCCGCCAGCCGATCCGCACCCGTACGCGGTGATCCATGCCTGGTATCCCGAGGTGCTGGACGAACTGGTCCGGGCGCTGCGCAACAGCGGCCTGGACTGGCGCCTGATCGTCACCACCGCGCCCGAACGCGAGACCGAGGTGCGCGCCCGCCTTGCGCAACAGGCACCGGATGCCGAACTCGAGGTCTTCCCCAACCACGGCCGTGACGTGCTGCCGTTCCTGCACGTGGCCAACCGACTGCTGGACGAGGGCGCCAGGGTGATGCTGAAGCTGCATACCAAGCGTTCCACGCATCGCCGCGACGGCGATACGTGGCGCGGCGAGCTGCTCAGTCGCCTGCTGTCGCCGGCGCGCGCGGCCGCCATTGCGCAAGGCTTCGACAAGGATCCGACGCTGGGCCTGGTCGCTGCTGAAGGCCATGTGCAACCGTTGCATTACTACTGGGGCGCCAACCGCGACACCGTACAGCTACTGAGCGTGCTGCTGGGCATCCCCGAGCCGGATCCCGAACGCGATACCTTCATCGCCGGCACCATGTTCTGGGCGCGCCTGGACGCCCTGCGCCCGCTGCTGGACGCGCACCTGGATCCCTGGCGCTTCGAGTCCGAAGCCGGTCAGGTCGACGGCACCTTCGCGCACGCGGTGGAACGCATCATCGCGCTGGCGGCTCGGTCCACCGGCTTCCACACCGCCACCGCGGTCGCACTCTCCGGCGAACCCGAACCAGACGACGCCTATCCCTACGCCCGCCGCGACCATTGACCCCTACCGCCGGACAAACCGCTGCGCGGTCCACGACCACCCATGCCCCCACACACCTACACCCCGCC
>NZ_JAQIBU010000358.1 GCF_027858935.1 Oleiagrimonas sp.
CGCTTGCTAGGTGGAGTCGGCGTTCAGTTGCGCGCGCAACCAGTGTGCCAGTGCCGGGATGTTCGGGTCACTTGAGCCGCGTGGCGCGCACAGCACCCAGATGCCTCCGGTTTCGCTGAAGCCCCATGGGGCGACCAGCCGGCCGGCGGCGATGTCATCGGCGACCAGTTGTTGCGGTGCGATGGCGACGCCAAGGCCGGCGACGGCCGCCTCGGTCAGGTAGTACAGATGCTCGAACGACTGGCCCATGGGCAGGGCCCCGGCTGGCAACCCGTGCGCTCGACACCAGGCGGGCCAGGCCTGGGGGCGTGACGCCGTATGCAGCACGGCTTCGTCGAGCAGGACTCGCGGATCGTGTTCGAGCAGGTCGCGCTCTTGCGCATACTGCGGACTCATCACGGGGCCGATGCGCTCGCTGGCCAGTTCGTGGACCTGCCATTGGCCGGGCCAGGGCGGGGCAGCGGCGACTAGGGCTGCATCCAGTCCGCTCAATGCCGCATTGGGCGGTTGCTCATTCGCGGACAGGTGCAGGTTCATCTGCGGCAGGTCGCGGCGCAATGTCTCCAGTCGCGGGATCATCCAGCGGGCCAGCACGCTACCAGGGCATCCCAGCACCAGCGCCTCGCTGCGCGCGGTTCGCTGGAGGCGACGGCTGGTGGCGCGCAGGGTGTCAAAGGCCGTGGCCACGGCATCTCGCAGCTCACGTCCATTCCCGGTGAGCACCAGGCCGCGACCGCGTCGCTCGAAAACCGGCTGTCCAAGATAGTCCTCCAGGATGCGCAGTTGACGACTGACGGCACCGTGGGTGACAAACAATTCATGTGCAGCCTGACTCACGCTTTCAAGTCGGGCTGTGGCCTCGAAAGCCCGCAATGCATTGAGTGGAGGGAGTTCGCTGGGATGTGGCATATGTGAGAAATACTAACAGGTACGCTCTATTTTATCGCTTTTCCGATGATTGCTTCGGCGCTACTGTAGGCGCCTGCTTTCCATCCCGGATCATTCCCCATGCCTTCTGTACAGATCGAGGATTTCCACGCCTACCCCGATGCCAAAGGTCGTTTTGGCGCGTATGGCGGCAGCTATGTCGCCGAGACCCTGATGGCGCCGCTGGCCGAACTGACCGAGGCCTACCTGCGGATGCGCAAGGATCCGGAGTTTGTCGCCGAACTGGACTACGACCTGGCCCATTATGTGGGACGACCCAGCCCGCTGTATCTGTGCGAACGCCTGACTCGCGAGGTCGGTGGCGCGCGTATCGTGCTCAAGCGCGAGGACCTCAATCACACCGGCGCGCACAAGATCAACAACACCGTCGGCCAGGCGCTGATGGCCCGGCACATGGGCAAGCCGCGGATCATCGCCGAGACGGGCGCAGGACAGCATGGCGTGGCCACTGCAACGGTGGCAGCAAGGCTGGGCCTGAAGTGTGTGGTCTACATGGGTGCGCGCGACATCGAGCGCCAGGCCATCAACGTCTACCGCATGAAACTTCTGGGTGCCGAGGTCAGGCCGGTCACATCCGGTTCGAAGACGCTCAAGGACGCGCTCAATGAAGCCCTGCGCGACTGGGTCACGAACGTGGAGGACACCTTCTACATCATCGGCACGGTGGCCGGCCCACATCCGTATCCAATGATGGTCCGTGACTTCAACGCCGTGGCCGGTCGCGAGGCGCGTGCGCAGATGCTGGACGAATACGGACGGCTGCCGGATGTGATCACCGCATGCGTGGGCGGCGGATCCAATGCGATCGGGCTGTTCCACGCCTTCCTGAATGATCGCGAGGTGCGTCTGGTCGGTGCCGAGGCCGCGGGCGAGGGCCTGCAGTCCGGCCAGCATGCCGCATCGCTCGCCGCCGGCCGTCCCGGCGTCCTGCACGGCAACCGGACCTATGTGCTGTGCGACGATCACGGCCAGATCACCGAGACGCACTCGATCTCGGCAGGACTGGATTATCCCGGTGTCGGTCCCGAGCACGCCTTCCTCAAGGACGTCGGTCGCGCCGAATACGTGGGCATCGACGATGCCGAGGCCATGCAGGCTTTCCATGCCCTGTGCCGCACCGAGGGCATCATTCCGGCGCTGGAGTCCAGCCATGCCATTGCCCAGGCGATCAAACTGGCTCGCGAACTCCCCAGGGATGGCCTGGTGCTGTGCAATCTCTCAGGGCGCGGCGACAAGGACGTGCACACGATTGCGGCACGTGAAGGTATCGAGTTGTAACGGGTCATGGAAAAGGCGGCGCGTACCGGTCCGGCCGGTCTCTTGAGTCGCTGCCCCAGATCCTGCCGCAACCTGCGCGAACGACGACCATCCATTCCTCAAACCCGACCTCCGGCCTCAAGATGACACGACTGCAAACCCGCTTCGCCGCCCTCAAGTCCGCCGGAAGGTGCGGATTGATTCCTTTTGTCACTGCCGGGGACCCCGGGCCTGAGCTGACCGTTCCGGTCATGCATGCACTGGTCGCTGCCGGCGCGGACGTGATCGAGCTCGGCGTGCCGTTCTCGGACCCGATGGCCGACGGTCCGGTGATCCAGCACGCCAGCGAGCGCGCGCTTGCCCATGGCGTCGGCATCAAGGATGTGCTGACGTGGGTGTCCCGGTTCCGTGAAAGGGACAGCGATACGCCGGTCGTGCTGATGGGCTATCTCAATCCCATCGAGATTCACGGCATCGAAGAATTTTCCAGGGATGCCATGGCCGCCGGGGTCGATGGCGTGCTGCTGGTGGACTGCCCGATCGAGGAGGACGAGGCGACCGTTCCGATCCGCGCGCACGGACTGCACCGGATTCTGCTTGCCGCACCGACCACGTCCGAGCAACGCCTGCTGCAGGCCTGCGAGGCGGCAGATGGTTTCCTGTACTATGTATCCTTTGCCGGGATCACCGGTGCGGCACGGCTTTCAGTGGATGCCATTGCGGATCGGGTCGCGTCGATACGGGCCCGCTCCAGTGCGCCCGTCGCGGTCGGTTTCGGGATTCGCGATGCCGAAAGTGCGCAGGCCATCGCAGCCTTTGCCGATGCGGTGGTGATCGGCAGTGCACTGGTCGATACACTGGCTGGCGCAGGGACCGAAGGGGAGGCGGCTTCGCGCGTGCAGGCGTTTCTGGCACCGATCCGCGCGGCCCTGGACGACAAGACATAACGGATCAGCAGCGGAACCGGTACGACATCGGGTTCCTGGAGAATCGACATGAACTGGCTGCAGAAACTCATGACCCCGCGCATTCGGACCGAGCATGCCAATGCCAATGCCAACGGCAAGAGCAAGGTACCGGAGGGCGTTTGGGAAAAATGCGGCGGCTGTGGCGGCGTGATCTACCGTCCCGAGCTGGAACGCCAACTGATGGTTTGTCCCAAGTGCAGTCATCACCATGCGATCACCGCACGCACGCGTCTGCTGTCGTTTCTCGACCAGGGCACCGCGGCCGAGATGTTTGCCGACCTTGAACCGCTTGATCCGCTGAAATTCAAGGATTCGAAAAAATACCGCGACCGCATGCTGGCGGCACAAAAAGCAACGGGCGAGAAGGACGCGTTGATTGCCATGCGCGGCCTGCTCAAGCAGCGTCCGCTGATGGCGGTGGCGTTCGAGTTCCGGTTCATGGGTGGTTCGATGGGCTCGGTGGTGGGTGAGAAGTTCACCCGTGCCGCCGAACGCGCGCTGGCCGAGCGCATCCCGCTGGTTTGCTTTACGGCGACCGGTGGCGCACGCATGCAGGAAGGCCTGTTCTCGCTGATGCAGATGGCCAAGACTTCTGCCGCGCTTGCGCGCATGCGCGACGCCGGAGTGCCCTACATATCGGTACTTGCGCATCCGACCACGGGTGGCGTCTCTGCGAGTTTCGCGATGCTCGGTGACATCAACATCGGCGAGCCGAAGGCGCTGATTGGTTTTGCAGGTCCTCGCGTGATCGAGCAGACCGTGCGGGAGACGCTTCCGGAAGGTTTCCAGCGTTCGGAATTCCTGGTCGAGCATGGCGCGCTGGACATGATCGTCGACCGTCGCGAGATGCGCGACAAGCTGGGCGACCTGCTGGCCCTGCTCACGCGCGCCGAACGCGTGGCCTGAAGCTTTCGAACCCGACTCCATTTGCAGCGGACATGCGTGACTTGTAAACGAGGGCCGCACGGGGAGGGTGGCCCTCGTGTATATGCGCCGGGTCGAAGACCTCGATCTCAGGCGGTGTCGCGGGCGCTGCGCGAGAAGTTTCGATTCAGGCGCGAGAGCACGTTTTCGGCGCTGTTGGCGGCCTCCACAGGCTCATTGGAGCCTTCGGGCGCGACGTAGCCCGCCAGGTAGTAGGCGTTGATGAAAGCGGCCACATCCTCGACCGGGGACTTGGCTGCCGCGGCGACTTCCTCGAGCGTGCCGGGTCGCTTCATCATTGCCGTGGCGATACGGAAATGGCGCGGGAATTCGCGTTCGATCTGCGGCCAACGGGTCAGTCGCCAGATCGCGTCCGGATCAAGATGCGGCGCGAGTTGGCCTTCGCTGGCGCTCAGGGCCGCGAACCACAGCAGGCGGACCATCGGCTGTTGCGGGCCGGCATGTTGCAACTGCTCGTCATCGGCGGCCACCGGGTGCATGTGTACAAGAGGCGCGTCAAGGAGCTTCTGGATCGGCTTGAGTTGCGGAGGCGCGCGGTACACATGCTGGGTCGGGTCAATGACCAGTTGCAGGTCTCCAGCCAACTCGACCAGCACAGGTTCGGTAATGCCACCGGTCAGCAGCAGGTCGCCCACGGTTTGCGATTCGTCGGACAGGGCATTGTCTTTGCTGTTCGCAGCGACGTCCCGGGCATCTTCGATTGCGGCCGCTGGTTCGATTTGCGATGCCGGAGTGTAAGCGACTTCTGGCTCGTGTTCGGGGAGCTTCGATACCGGGGCAGGAGCCTCGGCGACGGGTTCCGTGGCGGGTGACTGCCTTGGCGCTGGACTGGCTGTGCTGGCCGCCGCAGGAGCGGGTGCCCTGGTTGGCGCGTCACCGTTCTGCAACTGCAAAAGTATCTCCGCGAGGCGGTTACTGTCCAGCGGTTTGCGCAGCAGGATTTCGCAGTCGCGTATCGATTTCTGTTCGGTGTAGGCGACGCTATGACGGCCTTCGGCAAGGGCGCGCAGCCAGTCCATGTGACCCCAGACACTGTCGACATCGACAATCAACAGGTCACTGTTGCCACCTTCGGAAAGGCTCCATTTGTCCAGGCCTGGAGAGTCGAGAGTCGCTAGCACCTGTTTGACTTCGGCCTCGGATAGTCCGGACAAGGCAAGACTGAAAAAGGTCTTCAATATATATCCCCCTGGATGCGACCACAAAAATGGATGACGGGCCACACCATCAGCGCACACATTGTCGCGTTATTTGAGCGCGGGTCAATGCTGCGTCGCCCAGGGCGTGTCGAGTTTGCCTCTGGCACCACTGGTGTTTCCCTGCAGGGATACGGGGTTGGCTGCATACTGGATGCACTGCCGACGGGAGGCACTGGCTTTCGCAGCGGCGTGCCGTGCACTCGGTCTGGTATCCTGACGGGCTTGTCCCACGGCTTCCTTTCGACCATGAGCGTGCGTACCCGTTTTGCCCCAAGCCCCACCGGATTCCTGCACATCGGCGGGGCCCGCACGGCGTTGTACTGCTGGCTCGAGGCGCGCCATCACGGCGGGCAGTTCATCCTGCGTGTGGAAGATACCGATCGCGAGCGATCCACCGACGAAGCCGTGCAGGCGATCATCGACGGCATGCAGTGGCTCGGGCTCGAGGCTGATGAAGGCCCGGTATTCCAGACCGCACGACTTGAGCGCTACCGTGAGGTGGCCGAGCAGCTACGCGCGGACGGAAAGGCCTATTACGCCTATGAGAGCCGTGAACAGATCGACGCGATGCGCGCCGAGGCCATGTCCCGGGGCGAGAAGCCGCGCTACAACGGCTACTACCGTGACCGTGACGAGCCGTATCGCGACGACCCCAACCGCGTGCTGCGCTTCAAGAACCCCCAGTCCGGTTCGGTGGTGTTCGAGGACAAGGTCAAGGGTCGCATCGAATGGTCCAACAGCGAACTGGACGATTTCGTGCTGTTCCGCTCCGACGGTTATCCCACCTACAATTTCGCGGTGGTGGTGGACGACATCGACATGGGCATCACCGCGGTCATCCGCGGCGACGATCACGTCAACAACACGCCGCGCCAGATCAACGTCTACCAGGCCCTGGGCGCTACGGTACCGGTCTTCGCGCACCTGCCGATGATCCTCGGTGCCGATGGCCAGAAGCTTTCCAAGCGCCATGGTGCAGTCGGCGTGATGCAGTATCGTGAAGATGGCTACCTGCCGGAAGCCCTGCTCAACTACCTGGTGCGCCTGGGCTGGTCACACGGTGACCAGGAGATCTTCTCGGTCGACGAAATGGTGCGTCTGTTCGACATCGCCGAGGTCAATGCCTCGGCGGCCCGCTTCGACATGGCCAAGCTGGGTTGGTTGAACCAGCAATACCTCAAGAGCCAGGATCCGGCGTCGATCGCGCCGGAACTGGAGTGGCACCTGCAGCGTATCGGTATCGACCCGACATCCGGCCCGAATCCTGCCGCAGTGGTCACGGCGCTGTGCGACCGCGTCCAGACGCTGAAGGACATGGCCGAACGTGCGCGCGTCTGGTATTCGCCGATTACCGAATGGGATGACAAGGCGGTCAAAAAGCATCTCAAGTCGGTGACCGCGCCAAAAGTCCTCGACGCCGCTTTGCAGGCGCTGGGTGAGCTCGGGGATTGGCAGGTCGAGGCGATCCACGGGGTGGTTGCCCGTGTTGCCGAGCAGCTTGAACTGGGCATGGGCAAGGTGGCCCAACCGTTGCGCGTGGCCATGACCGGCACCCAGGTCTCGCCGTCCATCGACCAGACCATCTATCTCGCCGGTCGTGACGTGGCTCTGCACCGCATCAAGCATGCGCTGGATCTGAGCCACGCGGACTGAGCATGGACTGGCGCACCACCATCTCGACCTGCGCGGGAAGTGATTGCCATGGATGATCTTCTGGCGTGCGCAACGCACGGCGTGGACCTGTCCTCCCCCGGAGCGGCCTGGCAGGTCTTCAACAACCTGATGGCGGCGATGCCGTGGACTGCGCTGCTGTGGTTTACCTTGTTCAGCCTCGTGCTTGGCGCTGTGGTGGGCTGGTGGCGGGGGCGCCTGTGGAGCGGGATCTGGATCAGCCTGGTCATCGGCCCCATCGCCCTGCTGGTACTGTTCGCCTTGCCCTCGCGCCGAACGTCCCGCACATCCGCGGACGATCCAGCGTCGCCGCGGTGATACCATAGTGTGGCCGTTCATCCAGCCGGTCCACCCATGAGCGTGTTCTCGCACAAGCCTCATCACCATGATCACGACGCCGAGCGTTTCGTGAGCGAAGTTGTGCGTGCCAGCCGCGAACGCGGGCTGCGCCTGACACCCTTGCGCAGGGAAGTGTTGGAACTGTTGGCGCAGGCGGACAAACCGGTCAAGGCCTACGACTTGCTGGAACGCCTTCGCGACCGGCACGGCAACGCGGCGCCGCCCACGGTCTATCGGGCACTGGACTTCCTTCTTGAGCACGGTTTCATTCACAAGCTCGAATCGATCAATGCCTTTGTCTACTGCCCTCATCCGGCCGATTCGCACCAGGTGCCGTTCCTGATCTGCGATGTCTGCTCCAGCGCCGTTGAGGTGTGTGACGAGCGCGTGGCCGAACTGATCAGCGCCCAGGCGCGCGCGCTGGGCTTCAAGCCACAGGGCCAGACCCTGGAAGTGCACGGCGTGTGCAGCGACTGCCGCGAGGCTTGAACAGCATCTCCGGCCGGATGGCCCCTGGAATCCCGCGTCCGCTTGGCCGGTGCGGTGAAGTCCTTGCTTCCCGGTTAATGTTATAATATTACAATGTTGCCTCCAAGCCGCTGCCGGGCACCAAGGTCAGGTGGGCTTGCGCAACCACTGCCATGTAATGATGTATCGATTACAAAAGCATCCCATGCCCGCAATTGCCGAAACCGCCAACCCGATTGTTTCCGGCACCGAGACCCCTGCGCGTTGGTGGTCGGTGGCCGACCGATAGGGGGCAACCGCCTCGTTCCTGTGTGCAATCCACTGCGCTCTGCTGCCGTTCGTAATCGGATTGCTGCCGCTTTTGGGCCTGGAATTCCTGGCCGACCACACCTTCGAACGCTTTTTCGTGTTGTTTGCCGCTGCACTGGCCACCCCCACCTTGGTGACGGGTCATCGCAAGCATCGCCGGCGTCTTCCTCTGCTGCTGGCTTAGCCGGGCCTGTTGCTCCTGGTGCTGGGGGTGACCCTGGTCGACCTGGACACGCAGACGGCTCTGCACAGCGTGAAGGTGACCTGCGGTGGTTTGCTGGTGGCCTCGGCGCACGTGATCAACCCGCGACTGACCTGCCGCTCCCACAAGTTCTGTGCAGCGCATTGAGCGTGGTGCTGATTCCCACCTGAATCCTTTGCTGAAAGCGGCTGCCCCGACATCCGAAACTGGTCTACCATGGGTGTGTTCCGCCACCACAGACACGGAGTAGGATATGGGCAAGGGTGACAAGCGCACACGCAAGGGCAAGATCTATCGTGGATCGCACGGTGTCACGCGGCCGCGCAAAAGCAAGACCGCCGCTGCGCCGAGTGCGCCAAAGGCTGCGTCGACGGCAAAGACAGCGCGCAAGAAGGCCTCCTGATCTGGCCGTTTGTTTGGTGAAAAAGCCTCGCTGATGCGGGGCTTTTTTGTGTCTGTATTTTGATCGGCTGCAGGTGTTTGGCTGTTTTGTGGTTCCGCTCGCCTGCGCGCGAAATCCATGCCCACCTGCAAGGCAAACAGACGCGCCCCATGCACAGACGGTCGATCGACCCTATCGGAATACGAACTGGCCCCGGTATCCCTTAGACTGTTCGCGGGGAGGCGGGAACCATGCAAGACACGTTCGACCAGGATTACATCATTATCGGCTCGGGCTTCGGTGGCAGCGTCAGCGCGCTGCGACTGAGCGAGAAGGGCTATCGCGTGACGGTACTGGAAACCGGAAAACGCTGGTCGCCGGCGAACCTGCCGCGCAGCAATTGGTCGCTGCGGCGCTGGTTGTGGCGTCCTGGCCTGGGGCTTCACGGATTCTTCAACATCCGGCCGTTCCGCCATGTCATGGTGCTGCACGGAAACGCCGTCGGCGGCGGCTCGATCACCTATGCCAACACCTTGCTGGTGCCCCCCGATGACATCTGGTCACAGGGAAGCTGGGCGGGCCTGGAGGACTGGACGCGGGTGATGCCGGAGCATTTCCGCAGCGCGCAGAAGATGCTGGGCGTGGCCACCAACAAACGGCTGGACGAGGCCGACCGCAGGCTCAGGGTGATGGCCGTGGCCGCTGGCGTCGGCGATACGTTCCGACCGACCGAGGTTGGCGTCTATTTCGGTGCCGAAGGCGAGCCCGCGGGGAGCGAGCATCCAGACCCGTATTTCGACGGCAAGGGCCCGCCCCGGCGTTCGTGCATCGGATGCGGTGGTTGCATGGTCGGTTGCCGTTACGGCGCCAAGAACACACTGGACCTCAATTACCTGTACCTGGCCGAAGGCCTGGGTACGCAAGTGCACCCCGAAACACGCGTGGTAGACGTGCGGCCGATGGGCGCGGCGGATGGCGCAGACGGTTATCGCGTGACTGCAATCCAGGCCGGACGCAAGCGCACCTGGACCTGTCGCGGCGTAGTGGTGGCTGCCGGGTCGCTGGGCACGCAGGACCTGCTGCTTCGCCTGCGCGAACACAGCGCCTTGCCACGCCTCTCGGCGTGCCTGGGGGAGGGCGTGCGCACCAATGCCGAATCCCTGATCGGCGTGCGCTATCCTGGCACGAAGGTGGACCTTTCACGGGGCATCGCCATTGGTTCGGGGATCCATCTGAACGGTCGAACACACATCGAAGCCACGCGTTACCCACGAGGTTCGGATGCGATGGGTTTTCTGCTGACCGTGCTGGTGCGCGGCACCGGACGCTGGCGACGCGTCGGCGCGTGGATGCTCACGTTGCTGGCGCAGGTGGCACGGCATCCAGTGCGCACCTTGCGCAGCGTGCAGCCATTGGGATTTGCGCGAGAGACGATCATTTTCCTGTGCATGCACACGCTGGATTCCTGTTTGCGCATGCGGCTCAAGCGGCGCTGGTACTGGCCGTTCCGCAAGCGACTGGTCACCGAGGGCAAGCGCATCCCGACCTGCATCCCCGAGGCCAATGCGTTTGCCGAGGCCGCCGCAAAACTTACCGGAGGGGTGGCCGGAACATCGATCACCGAGGTGCTGTTTGATATACCGATGACCGCGCACTGCATGGGTGGCGCGGTGATGGGAGCAGACGCCGACAAGGGCGTGTGCGACAGCCGCTGTCGCGCATTCGGCTATCGCAATCTGCTGATTTGCGACGGATCGGTGCTGTCCTCCAACCTTGGCGTGAACCCGAGCCTGACCATCACCGCGGTGGTCGAGCACGCCATGGCGCATGTACCGCCGAAAGCCGGGGCATCGACAGGGTAGCCGCCGCAGTTCCCCCGTCGCTTGTAGCGCAGGCCCCGGCAGGCATGATCGAAATGCCGCTAGTATCCGTTGCGTGTCGCACCGGCAACCAAGACCTGTTCGACCAGGTTTCCACCCACCCAGTAGCACAATTCGGCTGGCGTGTGAGCGTTCCACAGCACCATGTCGGCGCGCATGCCCGCACGCAGGCGACCGCGGTCATCCAGGCCCAGCGCGCGGGCGGCATGGGCGGTCACGCCGCGCAAGGCTTCTGCTGGAGTCAGCCCGAACAGGGTGCAGGCCATGTTGGCGGCCAAACGCAATGAAAGTAGCGGTGAAGTGCCGGGATTGAGGTCCGTGGCCACGGCCATCGGCACGCCCTTGTCGCGCAGGGCAACGATCGGGGGGCGACGGGTCTCGCGCAGGGCATAGAACGCGCCGGGGAGCAGCACGGCAACCGTGCCGGCTCTGGCCATGCTGGCCACACCCGCCTCGTCGAGGTACTCCAGATGGTCGGCAGAAAGGCCATCGAACTCGGCCACCAACGCAGCCCCATGCTGGTTGGAAAGCTGTTCGGCATGCAGTTTCACCGGCAGCTGCAGGGCCCGTGCCTGCTCGAACAGCCGCCGGATCTGTGCCGGGCTGAATGCGATGTTCTCGCAGAAGGCATCGACGGCATCAACCAGACCTTCCGCGGCGAGCGCCGGCAACATCCTCTCGCAGACCTCGCTCACGTAGCCGTCGCGGTCGTCGGCAAACTCCGTCGGCAGCGCATGCAGGCCCAGGAAGCTGGTGCGCACGCTGATGCCGAGATGTTCACCGAGGCGGCGCGCCACGCGCAACATGCGTCGTTCGCTGTCCAGGTCCAGACCGTACCCGGACTTGATCTCGATCGTAGTGACCCCGTCGTGCAGCAGGCTGCGGGCCCGGGGCAGCGCAGAGGCGAACAGGCTGTCCTCATCGGCCGCACGAGTGGCTGCGACGCTGGAGGCGATACCGCCACCGGCGCGCGCGATATCCTGATAACTGGCACCCTCCAGGCGCATCTCGAACTCGTCGGCGCGCACGCCGCCGAAGACCAGATGGGTGTGGCAGTCGATCAGACCCGGAGTCAGCAGACGTCCATGCGCGTCGAGCACGCGCTCGGCATGGGTCCCCGCGGGCAGGGCGTCGTGTCGGCCGAGCCAGGCGATACGTCCGTCACGGCAACCGATGGCGCCGTCCGCGATCTCGCCGTACCCACCCTCCGGGTCGTCCAGGCTGACGATGCGAGCGTGGGTCAGGAGCAGGTCGAAACGTGGCGCGTCGGACATGGCGGTTTCTCAGCGATGGTCTCTCGGAGGGTCGTGCTCGTCGCCCTCCGGTGGCTCCGGATGCGGTTCGGGTTCGGCAGTCGACTCCAGGCCCAGTTCCTCCTGCGTCGGCTGCGTGGACATGTCCTCGAATGCGGTCGTGCGGTTGGTCGGCTCTGAGGACTTCCCGACCTCGGTGCTTGCGATCGCCTCGGCAATGGCATCGGCACGAGCCTCGTCGGCGGCCAGATCCTTGCGCTGGCGTTCCTCGAAGTCACGCACCAGGCGTTCGGCGAAGTCCTTGTACACCGGTGTCGGGCTGAACAGCGATGCCGCCGCACGCGCCAGCAGGCAGGAGGCCATGATCGGGATGATCATGCTCTGGTTGTCGGTCAGCTCCATGGCGATCACGGCCGAGGTCAGTGGCGCGCCGGTGACACCCGACAGGTAGGAACTCATGCCCAGCAGGACCACTGCTGCAGCCGGCACGCCAGGAAGGAAGTGCGCAATGTTGTGGCCCAGGCCCGCGCCGACGGCCAGTGCCGGCGAGAACAGGCCGCCCGGAATACCGGCCCAATACGAGACGGTATTGGCGAACAGCTTGTTGATACCGAACCATTGCCCCGGTGTCTGCGCGGCTTCCTGCACGAAGGCCCGTGCCTGGTCGTATCCCGTGCCATAGATGGTGTTGTGCGAGATCAGACCGAGTATCGCCAGCGCCAGTCCGCAGCCGACGGCGAAGATTACCGGCCAGCGGGCGCGGAAGCGTCCGATGTAGGCCAGCGGGCCACGCCGGCTGAGCAGCACCAGGCGGGCGAAGATGCCTCCCAGCAGACCGCCGACGATTCCGGTGGCGAGAACCGCCAGCCAGGCGTTGCCGAACGGCAGGTTGACGTCCACCGCACCGAAGTAGGAATAATTGCCGAGGACCCCCAGCGACACCACGCCGCCGACGATGACCGAAGTCAGCAGCAGACCGGAAAAGCGGTGCTCGAACGCGCCAGCCAGTTCCTCGATGGCGAACACCACGCCGGCCAGCGGCGCATTGAAGGCTGCGGCGATACCGGCCGCGCCGCCGGCCAGGATGAAACGTGAGGCGGCTTTGGGATCGGTGTAGCCAAAGCGCCGACCCAGCGAATGGAACAGTCCCGCGCCCACATGCACCGTCGGACCTTCGCGTCCGATCGAGGCGCCTACGGCCATGGCGATCAGGGTCAGCACCATCTTGCTGAGGGCGATCGGGAGGGCCAGCATGCGTTCGCGAAAACCCTGGTCCTCCACGTGCAGGGTACCGATCACCTGGGGAATGCCGCTGCCGCGTGCGGCACGCAGCTTGCCTTCGGTTGCCCAGGCCAGGATGCCGAATACCACTGGCGTCACGCACAGCGGCAGCCAGGGCTTGTAGGCGACCATTTTTTCGAACAGTCCGAACGACCAGTCGCTGGCCTTGGCGAAGACGATGGCGGCCAGTGCAACAAGGATCGCCCCCAGCCACAATGCAATGCGCCGTTTCCAGTGATGCGCGGCAAAAAACTCGTGGCCGAGCACGGCTTCAAGACGCGGATTGGTGGATTTACGCGAGGTGGAGGCGTCAGACATCCCGCCATTATTGCAAATCTTGTGTTGGCTGGGGTCGCCAATCCGCATCCGGATTTGCGGCATTTCGTCCGGGGGCGGTTCCAATCGTGCGAAAAACCGACCTAGTGCGTTCCGTCCGGCGCTTGTGATTGTGGCTTGCCGCGTCGGCGCCAGCGCGTTTCGTAGAGGTCGTAGCGGCGGTCCTTGAGGTTGGTGACCGTTCCGGAATTTCGCGCCCGTGCGATGTTGTCCAGGCTGAGGTCGGCGAACAGCACCGTCTCGATGTTGGGCGTGGAGTCGGCGGCCACGCCGTCACGCGCGAACGGGAAGTCACAGGGCGTGAGGATGCAACTCTGGCCGTACTGGATGTCGAAGTTGTAGACCCCGGGAAGGTTGCCGACGTTGCCGGACATGACCACGTAGCACTGGTTCTCGATGGCGCGTGCCTGGCAGCTGTAGCGTACGCGCAGATAGCCCTCGCGCACGTCGGTGCAGAACGGCACGAACAGCATCAACGCGCCCTGGTCGATCAGGTGGCGGGCAACCTCGGGGAACTCCGAGTCGTAGCAGATCATCACCCCGATCGGACCGCAGTCGGTCTGGATCATGCTGGCGGTATCGCCGCCGGTGATGCCCCAGACATTGCGTTCGCTGGGCGTTGGATGCAGTTTCTCCTGCTCGTGCATGGTGCCGTCGCGCAGGCAGATGTAGCACACGTTGTGGATGTCGCCGTCATCCTGCCGCGTGGGATGCGAGCCGCCGATGATGTTGATGTTGTAGCGCACTGCCAGGCGAGCAAACAGATCGCGCACCTGGGGTGTCCACTCGCTGAGCCGGCGGATGGTGTCGTTGGGCGACAGTTCCTCGTTCTCGATCGACAGCAGTTGCAGGGTGATCAATTCGGGGAAGGTGACGAAGTCGGCGTGGTAGTCGGCGGCAATGTCGGTGAAGTACTCGACCTGCTGTGCGAACTCCTCGAAAGAGGTGATACGTCGCTGCTGGTACTGCACCGAGGCCACGCGCACCGTGGAGGGCATGGGCAAGCCGCCGGAAGCGTGCGGCATGTCAGGGTGGTCGTGCAGCTCGGGGTTGCGCCAGACCATGTGCGTGGCGTAACCGAGCGACTCGTGGTCGGTGGGGACGTAATCGTGCAGCAGGCCGATCACCTCGAAACCGTTGCGCAGCTGGAAGCTCAGGGTCTGATCGCGACGACGCCCCTCGGTCACGGCCTGGACATAGTTCTCGGCACTGCTGTAGCGCTTGATCGCCTTGGCCAGTCCGGGCATGCGCCCGCCGAAAACAATGCCGCGCAGTTTCAGTTCCTTGCACAGGTTCTTGCGCGCCGTGTACAGGCGCTGGCCGATACGCATGCCGCGCATGTCAGGGTGCACCACCACTTCCATGCCGTACAGCCAGTCGCCTTCAGGGTCGTGGCGGGAACCGAAACCGCCACCGGTGATTTCCGTCCACGTATGCGGCGCCATTGCGCTCGCTTCGTCGATGCGGAACGTGGAGCAGTAGCCGACGATGCGGCCGTCGTATTCGGCCACGAACTGGCCTTCGGGGAAATGCGCCTGCTGGCCGCGCAGCATCTCGGGAGAATGGCCCCAGTCAGGGGTGTAGATCAGTGCGGTCAGCTCGACCAGTTGCGAGACGTCGCTCAGCTGCGCCTGGCGGACCATGAGGTGATGCTTGGTACGAGAATTCGTCTTGGTCATGGCGACCATTATGCCGCAGACTGCAAAATCTATCTTTTGCGCCGCTTCGTGCGACGCTGCCCGCAAGCACAAGGAGGTTACCGGAATGACTGCATCGACCTTGCGTATCGGCCATCTCTGGCGGGACGGCGGGTGGCGCCATGATGAATGTTACGGCGTGGATGCGCAGGGTTTCGTCAGCGACACCCCCAGCGGCCCGGTCTCGAATTGTTCCCGGGTTCTTCCGGGCATGCCCAACCTGCACTCGCATGCCTTCCAGCGCGCCATGGCGGGGCTGGCCGAACGAAGAGGCCCCGGCGACGACAGTTTCTGGACCTGGCGCGAGGCGATGTATGCCTTCGCTTCGCGGATCGGGCCGGAACAACTCAAGGCCATCGCTGCCCAGTTGTACGTGGAAATGCTCAAGGCGGGGTATACCCACACCTGCGAATTCCACTATCTGCACCATCAGCCCGACGGCACGCCATACGCCGATCCGGCAATGATGTCGCGGGCCTTGATCGAGGCTGCGCGCGAGGCCGGCATCGGCATGACGCTGTTGCCGGTGCTGTACATGCAAGGCGGCTTCGATGGTCGTGCCTTGAGCCCACGCCAGTCCCGCTTCGGTCTGGACGTCGACGGCTATCTCGAGCTTGTGCGGACGCTGCGTGCGGAAGAGGGGCCCATGCTGCGGGTGGGCATGGCGTTGCACTCCCTGCGCGCAGTGCCGGCGGTGGCGCTGGCCGAGGTGCTGGCGGCCGAGCCCGCGCGCGAGGGGCCGCTGCACATCCACATTGCCGAACAGATCGGCGAAGTGCAGGATTGCCTGGCTGCATACGACGCGCGGCCGGTGCAGTGGCTGCTCGACCATGCACCAGTTGATGCGCGCTGGTGCCTGATCCATGCCACCCACATGAAACCGGCAGAACTGCGCGCGCTGGCGGCCTCAGGCGCCGTGGCCGGCCTGTGCCCGACCACCGAGGCCAACCTTGGCGACGGCATCTTCTCGTTGGCGGCCTATCTGGATGCCGGCGGTGCCTTCGGCATCGGTTCGGATTCGCACATCTCGGTGTCGCCGGTCGAGGAACTGCGCTGGCTGGAATATGCGCAGCGCCTGAAGACCTGTCATCGCAACGTGGCCGCGCATGCACCGGGCGCCAGCGTCGCGCAGGTGCTATGGGATGCCGCGCTTGCGGGAGGTGCCCAGGCCTCCAATGCGCCGATCGGGTCGCTGTCCGTGGGTCATCGCGCCGACCTGCTGGTGCTGGACGAAACCTCGCCCCTGCTGGCCGCGCGTGACGATGACAGCATGCTGGAAAGCGTGCTGTTCGCGGGCAATACACCCCTGGTGCGCGACGTGATGGCGGGCGGGGCATGGGTGGTCCGCGATTTCCATCATCACGATGAAGAGCGCATTGCGGCGCGCTATCGTCATACGGTCGAAAAGCTGCTGTCGGCGTAGCGCCCTGCGTGCTGCTGCGCGGGCCTGTTGTCGCCCGGTCTTCCGGACGGGTTGGCATGCGGCGTTATCATGCACGCTTCACCAGTTTTCCGGAGCTTTCCATGAAACGACGCACGCTGGGTCCTGACGGCCCCGAAGTTTCCGCACTCGGCCTAGGTTGCATGGGCATGAGCGGGATGTATGGCACGCATGACGATGCGGCATCCATCGCGGTGATCCAGCATGCGCTCGATCAGGGTCTGGATTTCCTGGACACCGCCGATGTCTACGGCCCGCATAGCAACGAACAACTGGTCGGCAAGGCCATTGGCGATCGACGCGAGGATGCATTCGTGGCCACCAAGTTCGGATTCATGCGCGGCGCCGATGCTTCCGCGCCGATGCGGATCAATGGACGTCCGGACTACGTGCGGAGCAGTTGCGAGGCCAGCCTGAAACGCTTGGGCCTGGACCACATCGACCTGTACTACCTGCACCGCGTGGACCCGCAGACCCCGATCGAGGAGACGGTGGGTGCGATGGCCGACCTGGTGCGCCAGGGCAAGGTGCGCTTCGTGGGCCTTTCCGAGCCCTCTGCGGCGACATTGCGCCGCGCCCACGCCGAGCATCCGGTCACCGCGATCCAGTGTGAATACTCGCTGTGGACACGCGACCCGGAGGACGGTGTGCTCGATACCTGCCGCGAACTGGGCGTGGGCTTCGTGCCCTACAGCCCGCTCGGACGCGGTTTCCTCAGCGGCGCGATCCGCAGCCCGGAGGATTTTCCCGAGGACGACTACCGCCGCAACAGCCCGCGCTTCCAGGGCGAGAACTTCAAACGCAACCTGGCGCTGGTGGACAAGGTCGGCGAACTGGCCGCGGACAAAGGCTGCACGCCGGCACAGCTGGCGCTGGCCTGGGTGCTGGGGCGCGATCCGCACATCGTGCCGATTCCGGGCACCAAGCGCATCCGCTACCTGGATCAGAACATCGGCGCGCTGGATGTGGAGCTCGATGCGGCCGACCTCAAGGCCATCGACGCAGTGTTCCCACCCGATGCCGCATCCGGCGCCCGCTACACCGAACCGATGATGTCGCTGCTCAGGGGCTGAATCTTGGCCTCCGAGACCACGGTGTCCGCCGAGCCCATCCGCCACGGCAGCGCCGCATTCCGCCGCACCAACCTGGCGCTGTTCGCGGCCGGATTCTGCAATTTCAGCCTGCTGTACTGCGTGCAGCCGTTGATGCCGCTGTTTTCGCGCACGTTCCACGTCAGCGCGGCCGCGGCCAGCCTGTCGCTGGCGCTGACCACGGGCGTGCTGGCCTTCGCGTTGCTGCTGTCGGGCGCGGTGTCCGATGCGCTGGGCCGCAAGCCGGTGATGCTGGTGTCGCTGCTGATTTCCTCACTGCTGACCATGGCCGTCGCGCTGATGCCGGACTGGCACGGCCTGCTCGCCGTGCGCGCGCTGATGGGGCTTTCGCTGAGTGGTGTCCCGGCGGTGGCCATGGCCTATGTCAGCGAGGAGATGCATGAGGATTCGGTGGGTCTGGCGATGGGCCTTTTCATCGGCGGCTCGGCGGTCGGCGGCATGGGCGGTCGCCTGCTCACGGGCGTGTTCACGGACTTCTTTGGCTGGCGCGTGGCAGTGGCGGTCATCGGCCTGCTGGGTCTGGCCATGGCGCTGGTGTTCTGGCGCGCATTGCCCGAATCGCGGCATTTCCAGGCACGCCGGATGCATCCCCGTGCCCTGGGGCAGACCATGGCCGGGCTGCTGTACGACCCGGCCATGCGCTGGCTGTTCGCGGAAGGGTTCCTGCTGATGGGCACCTTCGTGACCCTGTACAACTACATCGGTTACCGGCTGCTGGCGCCGCCGTATGCGCTCAGCCCGAGTGGCGAAGGCATGATCTTCACGGTCTACCTGGTGGGCATCTTCAGTTCCAGCTGGATGGGCCACCTGGCCAACCGCATCGGCCGTCGCAAGTGTTTCTGGAGCGCATTCGTGCTGATCCTTGCGGGCATCGCGCTGATGCTGGCGCATCCGCTGGCGCTGGTGATCGC
>NZ_JAQIBU010000361.1 GCF_027858935.1 Oleiagrimonas sp.
TATGTCGCCGTGGTGCGCGGGTCGCTGATCGCAGGGGGTACCGTGGATGCACCTCTTGGACGCCATGCAGTCGATCGCCTGCGCCAGGCCGTGCGCGACACGCATAGCGGCAAGCGTGCTGTGACGCACTATCGGGTTCGTGAGCGCTTTCGCGAACACAGCCTGGTCCAGTGCAACCTGGAGACCGGACGGACCCACCAGATTCGCGTGCACATGGCGCATGCCCAGCATCCGTTGGTCGGTGATCCACTTTACGGTGGCCATCTGCGCCTGCCCAAGGGCGCCAGTCCGGAGCTGGTTGCGATCCTGCGTGGTTTTCGCCGCCAGGCGCTGCATGCCGAACGGCTGGCCTTCGAGCATCCAGTCAGCGGCGAGGCCCTGCAGTTCGGTGCGGATCCACCGGAAGATTTCCAGGCCCTGGTACAGGCCTTGCGCGAGCATGCCTCCGCTGACTGACCGGGGTATCCTCAAGGCCCGCACCGCCATGCACGTTGCCTGATGCAAGACGCCTGGATCGTTCCCGACTTCCCCGCACCCGCAAACGTCCGGGCCATGGTCACCACCCGGTACGGGCCGGGTCTTTCGCCGCCGCCTTACGCGCGCTTCAACCTCGGTTTGCGCGTTGGTGATGAGGAGCAGACGGTCCGAGCCAACCGTCAGTCCCTGGTTCAGGCGCTCGATATGCCTGCCGAGCCGCGCTGGCTGCGGCAGGTGCATAGCACCTCGGTGGCCGAGCTTGGTCCCCTTTCGGGTCAAGTGGAACCTTGTGCCGATGCAGCCGTTTCGCGCGTGCCGGGCACAGTGCTGGCCATTCTCACTGCGGATTGCCTGCCGCTGCTGTTGTGTGGTGACGATGGAGGCGAGATCGCGGCCGCGCATGCCGGATGGCGCGGCTTGGCGGCGGGCATCATCGAAGCCACCGTGCAGGCCATGGCATCGCCACCGGATCGGGTCCTGGCCTGGCTGGGTCCGTGCATCGGGGCGCCCTCCTATGAGGTCGGGGATGAGGTTCGTGCGGCGTTCGTGGATGCCGATGGCGGGGCACACGCGGCGTTCACCGCGACCCGTCCGAGCCATTGGCAGTGCGATCTTGCGCGACTGGCACGGCGACGCCTTGCAGCCACGGGCGTCAGCCGTATCCATGGGGGCGGTTTCGACACGTACACGGACCCGCGTCTGTATTCCTATCGGCGCGACGGCAAGCGCAGTGGGCGTTTTGCCAGCCTGATCTGGACCCACGGTGAGCGGGGCACTTGAAGCGGATATGAGGAAACCGCATTTCGGAAGCAGAAAGGCAGCCTGACTGCCCAAACCGTCTCCAGGGAGACCTCCGATGCGCATGGACAAACTCACCTCTCGTTTCCAACAGGCGCTGGCAGACGCCCAGTCTCTGGCAGTCGGTCGCGATCACAACATGCTCGAGCCGGTCCACGTGATGATCGCCCTGCTTGAACAGAAGGGTGGCTCGACCACACCGTTGCTGGCGCAGTCCGGCGTCAACGTGCCGTTGCTGCGCGAGCGTCTGGGCGAAGTCCTCAACGGCCTGCCCAAGGTCACCGGCCAGGCCGGCGAACTCAACATGGGCAATGCGCTTGGCCGCGTGCTCAACCTCACCGACAAGTTGGCCCAGCAGCGCGGCGACCAGTTCATCGCCAGCGAGCTTTTCGCGCTGGCCGCGCTGGAAAGCGGCGGCGAGCTGGGCAAGGCGCTCAAGACCGTCGGTGCCGACAAGGGCCGTCTGGAAGCGGTGATCGACAAGATCCGCGGCGGCGAGAAGGTGGACAGCGAAAGCGCCGAGGAGCAGCGCCAGGCGCTGGAGAAGTACACCATCGACCTCACCGCGCGCGCCGAGTCGGGCAAGCTGGATCCGGTGATCGGCCGCGACGAGGAGATCCGGCGCGTGATCCAGGTGCTGCAGCGGCGCACCAAGAACAACCCGGTGCTGATCGGCGAGCCTGGCGTGGGCAAGACCGCCATCGTCGAAGGCCTGGCCCAGCGCATCATCAACAACGAAGTGCCCGAGGGACTGCGCAGCAAGCGGGTGCTGAGCCTGGACATGGGCGCGCTGATTGCCGGTGCCAAGTTCCGCGGCGAGTTCGAGGAGCGCCTCAAGGCCGTGCTGAGCGACCTGGCCAAGAACGAGGGCCAGATCATCCTGTTCATCGACGAGCTGCACACCATGGTCGGCGCCGGCAAGGCCGACGGGGCGATGGACGCGGGCAACATGCTCAAGCCCGCGCTGGCGCGTGGCGAGCTGCACTGTGTTGGCGCCACCACGCTGGACGAGTACCGCAAGTTCATCGAGAAGGATGCCGCGCTGGAACGTCGTTTCCAGAAGGTCTTCGTGGGCCAGCCCACGGTCGAGGACACCATCGCCATCCTGCGGGGCCTGAAGGAGCGCTACGCCATGCACCACGGCGTGGAGATCACCGATCCGGCGATCGTCGCCGCAGCCACGCTGTCCAACCGCTACATTACCGACCGGCAACTGCCGGACAAGGCCATCGACCTGATGGATGAGGCCGCCAGCCGCATTCGCATGGAGATCGATTCCAAGCCCGAGGAGCTGGACCGCCTCGAGCGCCGCCTGATCCAGCTGAAGATCCAGCGCGAGATGCTGAAGAAGGAGACCGACGAGGCCTCCAGGCAGCGTCTGGCTGATCTGGAGACCGATGTCGATGGCCTGGAGCGTGAGTTCTCCGATCTCAACGAGATATGGAAGTCGGAAAAGGCCGCGCTGCAGGGTGCGACCCGGGTCAAGGAGCAGATCGAGGCCGCACGCCAGGAATTGGAGGCCGCGCAGCGCCACCAGGACTACACCCGCATGAGCGAGATCCAGTACGGCACCCTGCCGGAACTGGAAAAGCAGCTGGCCGCGGCGCAGGCCGCCGAGCAGCAGGATTTCAAGCTGGTCCAGGACCGCGTCACCGAGGAGGAAATCGCCGAGGTGGTCAGCCGCTGGACCGGCATCCCGGTGTCCAAGATGCTCGAGGGCGAGCGCGACAAGCTGCTGAAGATGGAATCGGCGCTGCACCAGCGCGTGGTCGGCCAGGACGAGGCTGTCACTGCCGTGGCCGACGCCATCCGCAGGGCCCGCGCGGGATTGTCCGACCCGCACCGTCCGTATGGCTCGTTCCTGTTCCTGGGGCCCACCGGTGTGGGCAAGACCGAATTGTGCAAGGCGCTGGCCGGGTTTCTTTTCGACACCCAGGAGGCCATGATCCGCATCGACATGAGCGAGTTCATGGAGAAGCATTCCGTGGCCCGACTGATCGGCGCGCCGCCGGGCTATGTCGGCTACGAGGAAGGTGGATATCTCACCGAGGCCGTGCGCAGGCGCCCCTACAGCGTGATCCTGATGGATGAGGTGGAGAAGGCACACCCGGATGTGTTCAACATCCTGCTGCAGGTGCTCGACGACGGTCGCCTGACCGACGGTCAGGGCCGCACGGTGGACTTCCGCAATACCGTCATCGTGATGACCTCAAACCTCGGCAGCCAGATGATCCAGGACGCATCCGAGGACGCCGAAAGCGGTGCCGACAGGGAGCAGGAATACATCAAGATGAAAGCGGCTGTGATGGGCGTGGTGCAGACCCACTTCCGTCCCGAGTTCATCAATCGCCTGGACGAGATCGTGGTGTTCCGCCCGCTGGAGAAGGCGCAGATCCGCATCATCGCGAAGATCCAGATCGGGCAGTTGGAAAAACGCCTGGAAGAACGCCAGCTGAAACTTCAGGTCAGCGACAAGGCCCTGGACCTGCTCGCCAATGCGGGCTTCGACCCGGTGTACGGCGCCCGTCCGCTCAAGCGTGCGATCCAGCAGCAACTCGAAAATCCGCTGGCGCAGAAGCTCCTGGCCGGCGACTTCGCGCCTGGCGAGACGATCCATGTCGACGCAGAGGCGGGCCGCATGGTCTTCCGCTCGAGCCAGTAATCCCGATCCACTCTCCCCCGCACTCGGGGGAGGGTGGGGCTGGCTGTCAGCGAAGCCGAAGCGAAAGCCGCGCAGCAGCGGTCATGGCTCTGTGATCGGCGACCAATGTCCTTATGCAGGGTTCACGTCCTGAAACTCTGCTGCTTGCAGAATGGTTCCGACGATCAGCTCCCGCAGCCACGAGTGCGCCGGATCGGCGTCGCGCGAAGGATGCCAGTAGGCCAGTACCGGGATCGGTTTGAGCTTGAACGGCAGCGATCGGGTGGCCAAGGGCAGCAGGCGCGCGAAGTTGGCGGCGTAGGAGCGGGGCATGGTCAGCAACAGGTCGCTGGCCGCGGCCACCTGGCTGGCGGCAAAATAATGCTGGCAGGTGAGTCTGATCGCACGCGCGCGGCCGTCCTGATCCAGCAGCACGTCCAGCGGTACCGCCTCGCCGAGTTGCGACACGGCCACATGCTTTGCAGCCAGATAGGTGGCGCGCTTCAATGGACCGGAGGCCAGCGGATGGTCCCTGCGCATCACCACCACCAGGGACTCGTCCAGCAGGTGCCGGCTGGAAAGCCGGTTTCCGGCAGCCAGTCGGCGATCGATGGCAAGGTCGATGCGGGCGGTGCCGAGGGCGCGTTCGACTGCGTCCGAAGCAATACGCCGGCTGACCAGCCGAACATGTGGCGCCTCGCGTTGCAGACGATTGATCAACGGAGGAAAGGTGATCGACTCCAGCACATCTCTGAAACCCACCGTGAAGGTCCTTTCCAGGGCTTCGGGCCGGAAGCTGGCCTGCTTTCCCAGCGTGGCCTGCAGCCCCTGCAGGTGCACGCGCACGTCGTCGATCACGGCGCGAGCGCGGTCAGTGGGCTGCATGCGGTTGCCCTGGCGCACGAACAACGGGTCGCCGAAGGCAAGGCGCAGTTGCCCCAGGGCATGACTGACGGCGGGCTGGGTCAGGTGCAGCGCGCGCGCCGCCGCGCTGATGCCGCCGTGCGTGTGGATGGCCTCCAATACGCGAAACAGGTTGAGGTTCAGGCGCAGATCGGGGTGGGTCATGCTTGGCTCGATGTGGACTCAGGCTGCCCATATATTAGTCACATGGATAACCGGTCATAAAACCTATGCATTTCATTGATTGCGGTGCATGGGCGTAGGCTTGCAGCTCACGATTGACATGCATCGGAGCAGCCCATGGATTTTGCCCCCTCCGCGCAGGCCCGGGCCTGGAGCGAGCGCCTGCGGCAATTCATGCACGATGAAGTGCTGCCGGCCGAGCCGGTCTACGCCGCGGCCCTGACCGGCAGTCGCGACTGGCACCTGTGGCGCCAGCCCGAGGTCATGGAAACACTGAAATCGCGCGCCCGGGAGGCTGGTCTGTGGAACCTGTTCTTGCCCGATGCCGAACACGGCGCGGGCCTGGACAACGTCAGTTACGCCCAATTGGCCGAGATCATGGGCCACGCCTTCATTGCGCCTGAGGTGTTCAACTGCAGCGCCCCTGACACCGGCAACATGGAGGTGCTGCACCGCTACGGTTCCCCCGCACAGAAGGCGCAATGGCTGATGCCGCTGCTGGACGGCACGATCCGCTCGGCGTTTTGCATGACCGAGCCGGACGTGGCCTCGTCCGACGCCACCAACATGCAGGCCACGGCCACCGTCGACGGCGATACCGTGGTGCTGAACGGGCGCAAGTGGTGGTCCACCGGTATCGGTCACCCGCACTGCCGGTTCGTCATCTTCATGGGCCTGAGCGCCCCACAGGCGCCGAAACACCAGCGCCATTCCATGGTGATCTGCCCGCTGGATGTGCCGGGCGTGACGGTCGAGCGCATGCTGCCGGTATTCCACGATCTGGACGAGCCCTCGGGCCACGGCGAGGTGCGCTTTGACAACGTGCGCCTGCCGATGGACCACGTGATCCTGGGCATCGGCCGCGGCTTCGAGATCGCCCAGGGGCGGCTCGGTCCGGGCCGTATCCACCACTGCATGCGCGCGTTGGGCGCGGCCGAGCGTGCGTTGGCGCTGCTCTGCGATCGCGCTGCATCGCGACAGGCCTTTGGCCATCCGCTGATCGCATTGGGCGGCAATGCCGATATCGTCGCCGAGCTGCGCATGGCCATCGATCAGGCGCGGCTGCTGACGCTCAAGGCGGCCTGGCTGATCGACACGCAAGGCGTGAAGGCGGCCATGAGCGAGATCTCGCAGATCAAGGTGGTGGTACCGCGCGTGGCGCAGCGCGCGGCTGATGCGGCGATGCAGATCCACGGCGGCGCGGGCATGTCCGACGACCTGCCGCTGGCCGCGTTGTATGCCTACGCGCGCGTGCTGCGCCTGGCCGACGGTCCGGACGAGGTGCATCGTGCGCTGGTCGCCAAGCTTGAGATGCGCGCGCAGTCGGGCAAGCCTGCGAAGGGAGAGAACGCATGAAGGGATTGCAGGACCGCGCCCGTGCAGTGCGCGAGGAGGACCGCATCGAAGCGGCTGCCGTCGACAGGTTCCTGAAGCAGCATTTGGACGGATTGCAGGGCGCCCCGGAGATCTTCCAGTTTCCCGGTGGCGCATCCAACCTCACCTACCTGATCCGTTATGGCGAACGCGAGCTGGTGTTGCGGCGTCCGCCTGCCGGTGCCAAGGCCCATTCGGCGCACGACATGCTGCGCGAGGCGCGGGTGATGGCCGCCCTGAGACCACACTATCCGTACGTACCCGAAATCCTGGCCCGGTGTGATGATCCGGCCGTGCTGGGCGGCAATTTCTTCGTGATGGAGCGGCTGCGCGGCGTGATCCTTCGTCGTGAGTTGCCGGATGCACTGGGTCTGGATGCGGCCGGCGTGCGAAGCCTGTGCGAGGGCTTCATCGACCGCATGGTCGATCTGCATCATATTGACGCCAGTGCTCCGCCCCTGGCGGATCTGGGCAAGGGGACCGGGTACATTGCCCGGCAGGTGGCTGGCTGGAGCGAGCGCTGGCGCAAGGCCCTGACCCAGGGCAGCGACGCATGCGAGGACGTGCTGGCGTGGCTGGCCGACAAGCAACCCGCGCACGAAACCGCGATCTGCGTGATCCACAACGACTACCGCTTCGACAACGTGGTACTGGATCCGGACGATGCATTGCGTATCGTTGGTGTGCTGGACTGGGAGATGGCCACCCTGGGCGACCCGCTGATGGATCTGGGCGGTTCGCTGGCCTACTGGGTGCAGGCCGACGACGATGAGGTGTTCCGGTCCTTGCGCCGTCAGCCGACCCATGTGCCCGGCATGATGACGCGGCGCGAAGTGGTCGATTATTACAGCGAGCGCAGTGGCTGGAACGTGGACAACTTCGATTTTCACGAGGTCTTCGGTCTGTTCCGACTGATGGTGATCATTCAGCAGATCTATCGCCGTTACGCGCTTGGGCAGACCCATAACGAGCAGTTCGCCGGATTCGGACAGGCTGCGACCACCATGGGCCAGCGCTGCCGTCGTCGCATCGCGGAGTCGGACCTTTGAGTGCTGGCCAGATACTTTTGATCCGCCACGGTCAGGCCAGTTTCGGTGCCGCCGATTACGACCACCTTTCCGCAATGGGGAAAGCGCAGGCCGAACACCTGGGCCGCTGGTTTGCGCATACCGGAAAACGCCCGGACCTGATCGCGGTTGGCACGCTGCGGCGCCACGTGCACACAGCCGACCTGTGCCTGCAGGCGGCCGGGCTCGACGTGCCGCGACTTCA
>NZ_JAQIBU010000373.1 GCF_027858935.1 Oleiagrimonas sp.
ATCTACTCCAAGCAAAGTACGGCCGTCACCGGACTCGCGCTGGACTACGGCAGTTCGCTGGGACGCATGATTGCCAATGAGTCGGCAGAAAACATGCTGCTCGGCGACCGTGCCGCCACACGGGCACTGGTCGAGGACATTTCGCGTAACCGCCAGATCCATTACCTTGCCGTCGCCGACCGCCAGGGCAAGGTCATCGCCAGCACGCTCAAGAGCGAAGTCGGCCAGCCCCAGCAAGACATCACCACGCAACACATCCTGTCGCATACCGACAATGTGGACAGTTACCGCGGACGCATCGCCGGCGATGCCAGCAGCAAACAGATGCTGCTATTCAACGCCCCCATCCGCTACCAGAACAAGCTCGTTGGAGACCTTCGTCTGGGCATCAGCAACGCCCCGTTGGATGCAGCACAGCAGACCACCCTGTGGGTCATCGTCACGGTTCTTGTGGTCACGCTGATCGCGGTTGTGGGCGCCGCGTACTGGCTGTTCCGAAGGCCGTTGGGCCTGCTGGAATTGCTCAGCGACGCACTGCTGCGTGTCGCTCGTGGCGACTATGAGCACCGTATCCGGCTGGTCCGGCGCGACGAGCTGGGACGCTTGTTCAACGCATTCAACATGATGAACGAATCGCTGGAAAGTCGCGCTGAAGCGCCACGCACTCCCCTCCAGGCCGTGAACGTCGAAGAGGTCGTTCAACCTACCGAGATTCTGTCGATGCATACGCCCACGGAACGCGAAGAGGAATAGATCGGAGACGCCTTGGCCGCGCTGCCTGACTCAAAGCTGCTTGAGGCGACTCTTGAGCTCCTTCGCACGGGCCCGGTAGATCACTGCCGGCTCGTAGTTGGGATCGATCGCCAGCACCTGGTCCCACAGGGCGATGGCCTGGTTCAGTTTCTGGTCGCGATAGAGCACGATCGCACGCTGGTGATAGGAGGCGATCAGGTCCTTGCGCAAGGCCTTTTCCTTGCTCCCATCGGGCGGCAACGTGGGGTCAAGCTGCAAGGCCTGACCCAGTCTCGCCATCGCCTTCGATTTTTGTCCCTGGTCGAGCAGATGCAGACTCTGGTCCTGGAGTGCACGGGCATTGGCAAGGCGTGTTTGGGGCGTGTCGGCCTGCTTTGCCGGAGATTCGTCAGCCGGGCCTGCATTGCCACCCTGCCCCGGAATCGAAGGGTTGGCCTCGGCTTTATCCATGGCGGCGACCGGCAAACGCACCACCTGCCCCACCCTGAGCAGCGACGGATTCTCCGAATCATTGTAGCGGGCCAGGATCAGGAACCGGCTCGAGTCTCCCAAGTAATGCTCCGCAAGCGTGCTGTAGGACTCGCCTGGTTGAACGACATGCGGTACCGAGCGTTGGCCCAGCATCTTGTGCGGATCCACCGTCAACTGCCGCATCATGTCTTTCGCTGCATGATCCTCGGGATGGGCATGAAGGTATTCACCGAGCATCTGCCGTCCCTTGGTGTAATGCCCGACGACGAGCTGGTTGTTGATGATGTTCTTGAGCGAAAGCGATGTGTCGACCGGCATCTGCGGAGCGTTCGCAGTGTCCGGCGTGCGCTGGATTCGGGCGGCGAGCTTGTCCTGGTGCAGCAGGTTACCGACCTTCTGCACCTGAGCGCATCCGGACAGCACCACCACGGCCACCAGACCGCTGGCTAAAAGATTTCGCAACCGCAGCTTGCGGCTGCTGTGAAATTCCAGAGGAGACATGCCGGGGGAAACTCCAGGACCGATCGATCAGGCAACTGCATCACCGCGGCGGCCCGCCACGGTGTCGGAGATTGTAGACCACATTTGTGCACCGAGCCGGCGGAACCGACCCGCATCCGAGGTACGCGCCAGGACCACGGCAGCATTGTCGGAATCATCACCACCGCGCTCCAGCGCCACGGCAAGGAGTTCACGCATGGCCTGCTGGTGGTCGTCGCGACTGGCCATTTGTCCCAGTTCGCGCGTGGTCAGATGCTCCCAGATGCCGTCGCTGCACAACACGAAGGTCTGTCCGGGGTGCAGCATGGACCCGCCATGCTCGACTTCGGGCGGCACGTCACCACCCAGTCCGCGCAACAACTTGTGCTGATCCGGATCCTTGGGAATCTGCTCCGGTCGGATTTGACCACGGGTCACCTTGAGTTGCGCAAGGCTGTGGTCCAGCGTTCGCTCCGTGCATCGACTGCCCATGAAGCAATACAGGCGGCTGTCGCCCACATGCACCCAACTGGCACGGTCGCCGCGAAGAAGCAGCGCGACAATGGTCGAATGCGGTTCACCGTACATCAGCGCCTGACGCCGCCGAATCAGTTCCTCGTGGGCTTCCTGGCAAAGGATTTCCAGAAACATGGGCGCGGGTTGCGAACGCCAAAGATCTTCATTCCACAGTCGGCGTGCAACGGCGATCACGCCCTCGGCGGCCAGTTCGCCTGCACCATCCCCGCCCATGCCATCGGCCACCACCAACAGGGAAGTGCCCTCGTTCGAATCATTCAGGCATACAAGCGCGTCCTGCTGAGCCTCGCGGCCACCACGTGCGCGGCCGGCACTGATTCGAGGAAAGCTCAGGTATTCGATATCGGCATCCGTCATGCGCACCCCCCCCCTTTTGGCTGTGCCCGTCCATAGACGACAAAGCCATGTGCATGTCCCGAGTATAGCCCTCGTGAAGGCTTCGTCGCAGCACCCGAGCTCAGCTGACTTTGAAAATCACGACTCCGTCATGGGAGGCTTGCATCCTCGGCCCCAGACGATCCAGTGCAACACGATGAACAAAGGCGATTTTCCTGTGGACTGGCCTGTCGATGAAGGCATTCACCGCGTGCGCATGCGCGATGGCCGCAGCGCCCTGCTGAAACGGCGATCCGGCATGCCCCCGTCATTTTTTGAAAGCGAATCGCTCGGCCTGGGCATGCTGGCCGAAGCGCGTGCGTTGCGGGTGCCAGAAGTTTGGTCGATTGGACACGATCATCTGCTGCTCGAGGATCTCGGCACGGGCACCCCGGAGAAGGACTATGCCAGCAACGCAGGCAAAGGGCTGGCCCGACAGCACCAGGTCCGTGGGGATACCTTCGGCCTTGGGCATGATGGCTGGTGCGGTGACTCCCCGCAGGACAATACCCCCGACACTCAAGGGGCGCGTTTCTTTGCGCAACGCCGGCTGCTGCCGCAGGCCCGTCGCGCGCACCAGTCGGGACGACTGGACGCATCCGACCTCGCCCGCGTGGATCGACTGACCCGACGTCTGCCCGACCTGATTCCGGAGCATCCAGCGGTGCTGTTGCATGGCGATTTATGGAGTGGGAACCTGCACTGCTGCGGCAACGGCGAGCCCGCCCTCATCGATGCCGGTGCTGCGCATTTTGGCTGGGCCGAAGCCGACCTTGCCATGCTGACGCTGTTCGGCGATCCAGGAGCCGATTTCTTTGCTGCCTACCGCGAGCACACCGCTCTGGACCGGGACTGGCGCGAGCGGGCGCCGCTGTACAATCTCTACCACCTGCTCAATCACCTGAACCTCTTCGGTGGCGCTTACCTGGCACAGGTTCAATCGATTCTGCGCCGCTTCACGGCGGTTTCCCGGTCCAGTGACCACAGCGCGTGAGCCGGCTCCTGCACGCGCCAGACAGAACCGTGCATCTCAGTGTGCGTGACCACCCGGTCCGTGGGCATGCCCGTGCTCGAGTTCTTCTGGCGTTGCCGGACGCACATCGATCATCTCGATATCAAAATGCAGCGTCTTGCCGGCCAACGGATGGTTGAGGTCGACATCGATGGTGGTCATGCCGACTTTGTGTACGGTGACCTGCCGCTGGCCGCCTTCCTTGAGTTGCAGCACGGTCGTCATGCCGGGCTTGAGCCGGGCGGCCTGCTGAAAGTATTTCTTGGACATGCGCTGGGTCCGTCCTTCATGGCGCTCACCATAGGCTTCCTCCGGCGCCAGATCGACTGCAAAGGCATCACCCGCTGCATGACCTTGCATGGCTTTTTCCATGCCGGCAATCAACTGACCCCGACCCAGCAACACCTGCAGAGGCTCGCCATTGTCGCGCGAACTCTCCACCTGTGCGCCATCGGTGGACAGCACGTAGTGAAACGAAACAACCTGGTCTTTATCGGCTTTCATGGGAAGCGGCTTGCCTGCATCGGAAAGCGCGCATCATAGCCGCGTGATCAGCTGCCGTCATGTACTGCCGGCACCGAAATGCCGCCCACGCGCCTCTGGACCCAGCCAGGCCAGCATCGCCAGAAGCAGCGCCACCGCAACCAGCCAGGCCGCCATGACCGTGGCGTAGTTGCCGCCCAGCCGAACGGCCAGCATCGACTGCACCGTGGCCGTGGCCGCCGCCAGCAGGTTGCCCAGTTGATAGGCGAAACCCGGAAGCGTGCCGCGCACCGGGGCCGGGGCCAGTTCGTTGAGATGACTGGGCACGATGCCCCATGCGCCCTGAACCATCACCTGGATGAGAAACGCCCCCGCGCCCAGCAATACCAGCGAACCGATGGGCGCGCTCCAGCCCAGCCACGGCGCCAGCCGGTTGCCGTACATCCACAAAGGCACCACCGGAATGGCCAGCAGTGCCGCCGCGATGATGGCGCGCCGTCGTCCGATATGCTCCGACCAGGCACCGAACGCCAAACCGCCGACGATGGCGCCTACGTTGAGCAGCATGGTCAGCACCGTTACCGTGCCGGGGCCCATGTGCAGCTGGGCCTTGAGGAAGGTGGGGTACATGTCCTGCGAGCCGTGGCTGAACATGTTGAAGGCGCCCATCAGCACCATCATGAACACGAACAGGCCCCAGTGCCCGCGCATGGCCTCGAACACGTTCTGCTTGTGGCGTTCGGCGGCGCCCGAGGTCCATGCCGGCGACTCGGGTACCTTCAAGCGCAGGTACAACACCAGCAGTGCCGGAAGCGCGCCGACCACGAACATCCCGCGCCAGCTGAAACCCAAAACATCGGTCACCAGCCAATAGGCCAGCGCACCCAGGAAATAGCCGAACGGGTAGCCGCTTTGCAGCAGACCCGAAACCGCGCCGCGTGCCCTGACCGGGATGCTTTCCATCGCCAGCGCCGCACCGATACCCCATTCGCCACCCATGGCGATGCCGAACAGGAACCGCAGCACCAGCAATACGGTCAGCGAGGGGGCGAACGCGCAGGACAGTTCCAGCACGGAAAACAGCGCCACGTCCACCATCAAGACCGGACGCCGCCCGAATCGGTCGGCCAGGCGGCCGAAGATCAAGGCGCCCAGCGGGCGTGCCGCCAGCGTCAGCAGGATACCGAACGACACCGCCGTGGTGGTCGTGCCGAACTCCTTCGCCACGTTGTCCAGCACGAACACCAGAAGGAAGAAATCGAAGGCATCCAGCGTCCAGCCGAGGAAGCTGGCGAGAACGGTGTGGCGCTGTTCGGCATTGAGCGCGCGAAGTGTGGCAAAGGCCATGGCACCCCCTCAATATCGCAACCAAAACGACTCGATGGAGCCTAGCACGGTCATACGCCCTGCCAGGACACCCCGCCTGCCGCCATGGTCCGCGCAACGGCTTTCCATGCGGGGCACCGATAATGCGCCTGCCAGCAGTCTCGGCATCCCGCACGCTCGGGGCCTACAGATCGCGCGCCACGCGAAACCCGACGCGGCCGCTGCGCGTGTCCGGATCGGCCGAAAGCCTGAATGCAGAGCGCGCCTGCGGCGGTGAACTGGCCCACGAGGCGCCTCGGATCATGCGCAGCGAACAGCCTGGATTCACCCAGGCGCTACCGTCGCGCGGCGCGCGCGTGTAGTTTTCATGCCAGCAGTCCTGGACCCACTCGGACACATTGCCGTCGATGTCATACAAACCGAACGGATTGGCCACGAAATGGCCCACCGGTGCATCACCCCAATAGCCATCGCGGTAATCCTTGAAAGCATTCGTCCAGCTGCGCTGCAACGACGAACGGTCCCTGCTTCCGGCGAGGTTCTCGACCGCCCGGCGCGGTGTTCCCGAGCCCCACCAATACGGCGTCGTGGTTCCGCCACGCATCACATACTCGTACTCCGCTTCACTGAGAAGGCGATAGTTCTTGCCGGTGTGCTTTGACAACCACTGGGCATAGGCCACGGCATCATTCCACGACACATTGACCACGGGATCGTCGCCCGAGGAAGGACGGCCTGCGTAATTATCCTTCCAGGTAGCATCCGGGTCGTCGCGAATGGTACCTCTGCGGCCATCGTAGATACGCGCGCCATGCAGGCGCACGGAATCGGGGATGTAACCGCTGTCGCGAACAAATTCGCGAAACTGCGCCACCGTGATCTCGGTTCTGGCCACCGCCAGGCCCTTGTTGATGTCGACCTGGTGCAGCGGGGATTCATTCGCCAGGTGACCGGCGCTGCTGTCGGGTGATCCCATCATGAAGCTACCCGTGGGAATGACCACCATGTCCGGGCCGTTGCCGCTGATGTCGACATAGCTGTCAGTGAACTGTTGTCCTGGATGATAGTTGGCGTAGACCTTTGCATTGTGCAGGCGTTGATCGAACTTGCTGATGCCCGGCACGTCCGGACTGATGGCCAGCGCCTGGTCACGAAGCTTACTGGCCAGCGCGAGATCGCCACCATCCAGGGCTGTACTGGCCTGCTGCAAAAGGGTCACCGAGCGCTCTCGACGAATACCCTCGATGCGCCCGCGAATGTCCTGCAACGCGTTCGAGTCCGGATCCACATCGGCCGCCTTGGCCAGTGCATCATCGGCGCCGGAAAAATCATCCTGAGCCACGGCACCCAGTGCCTTGTCCAGCAGGTTGCGCTGGATTCGCTGGATGCCCTTCTGCGCCACATTGTTGCCCGGATCGATGCCCAGCACCTTGCGGTAATAGGCCAGTGCATTGTTGTCCTTAGGCGTCAGGTCAGACCCCTTGGCCTCCAGAACGGCGGCCTGCGTCAACAAAGGTCGGACCTGCTGCAGGGTTTCCAGACTGCGCTGCAGCCGCTTGTCATCCTCGGCAGTATCCGGGAGCTGGCGCAAGGCACCCAGGCTGACCCGAGCGGCATCGGCGTCACCCGCTGCCAGGTCCTGCTGGATTTCGGCGACCAGTCGCTCATGCACGCGTTTCAGGCCAGCTTGGGCGCGCACGCTGTCGGGATGGTTCTTGAGCACCTGGGTATAAAGGCTGAGCGCACTGTTCGCATCACCCGTGAGGTTACCCTTGGACAAGGCACGTTCGGCGCGATTGAACAACGCCGTCTGCGCCGGCGTGGTCTTGACTGCGGCCACTGAAGCGGCACGGGCAACTGCGGTGCTGGACGTGGCAGCGGGTTTCATCCGTGCGGCCACGACTGCGCTCGGTGCAAGCGCGAGCGGCGGACCCGCATCCAGCTGCGTGTCGCTTGCCTGCGGGCGTTGTTCGAAACCCAGGGGCGGAGGTTGCCCGGGGAAGGAGTTGCTCACCTGCAGTTGGTCATTGCCTTGCTGCACGTGAAGAATCGAGGGGAAGAAGTGGTACACCATGGCCAGCCCCAGCAAAGCCACCCCCACCACGCCGCCGATGGCGCGCTGACGACGTTCGGATTTACTACTGGGCATGGAGGTCCTCGCGGGCACAGGGCCGTCTTGCACAGGATACCCGGACCAACGGACATGCCAAGCCTTCGATGGCCTGTTATCGTGCGCCCTCTGTTCCGGTCACAGTCCGATATCGCTGTCCGGCAACAATGGCACGCAACGCGTGCCCGGTAAACTTCACTGACGCACCCTGCCCGGATCCCATCCGCTTGAACCCATCCAATCCCCACTCCCCGCATACCGACGCCCTCTGGATTGCTGACCGCGATGGCCTGGATGCGTGGCTTGCCCATGTCAACGGACTGCTGGCCGTCGACACCGAGTTCATGCGCACCAACACCTATTACGCCCGGCTGGCGTTGATCCAGCTCGCGCATGCGGGACGCTATGCCCTGGTCGATCCACTGGCCCTGCATCCCGGACAGTCCCTGTCGCGCATGGACGAACGTGATGCGCCCACCTGGATCATGCACAGCCCCAGCGAGGACCTCGAAGTCCTGGCACCGCTGCTGCCCCACGGACCCGGAAACCTGTTCGACACCCAGCTCGCCGCCGCCTTCGTCGGCATGGGTCTGGGCACCAGTTACCGCACTCTGGTGGAAACCTTCTGCGGAGTGTTCCTGGACAAGGGCGAAACCCGCTCCAACTGGATGCAGCGACCGTTGACAGACTCGCAACTCGAATACGCCACGCTGGACGTGGTCTATCTGCACGCCATCCATGAAAACCTGCAGCAACAACTCATCGAGCGCGACCGTATGACCTGGTTCCAGGCCGACTGCGAACGCTTGAAGCAGCGTACCGGCGACCGTGCCAGCGACGAGCAGCCGCAACGCAGCCTGCGCGGCGCATCCAGCTGGCCTCGAGAGCGCCAGGCCCTGCTGCGGCGCGTGCTGCTGTGGCGCGAAGCCACCGCGCGCGAACTCGATCAGCCGCGCCCATGGCTGCTGCAGGATGCGCAGATCATGTCGCTGGCGGAGGACATCCCCGGCTCCACCAGTGCGCTGGCCGAACGTACCCGCGGCCAGCGCGCACTGCGCGGTCCGCAGCGCAAGACGCTGCTGGATGTGTTGCATCAGCCGGTCACTGACCAGGAGATGCAGGCCACGGCACCCATCCCCGCCGCGCTGGACAGCACCGGCAAGCGCGCGCTCAACGCCATGAAACAGGACGTAAACCGCCTGGCCGAACAACTCGATCTACCCCCCGGCCTGCTCGCCGCGCGCAAGATGCTGGAGGAGTACATCGCCACGTGGACATGGCCGGACGCACTGCAAGGCTGGCGCCACGACCTCCTGCACGAACAACTCTCCGCCCACCTCCCAGGCTGACTTCCGCATCCGGCCTATAGCACATTCCAATAGTGAAATGAGCCTGAGCGAGACAGTTCAGTCAGGTCAGGCGGCTTTTTTGCTCTTGATGCGTTGGAACAGCTTTTCGCGTGCGCGGTTGAGTTGTTCGGCGGCTTGGTTGTCGGTCATGGTGCGGGCCAACGTGTCGAGTTCAGGGAAGGTCACCTCGGGCTTGAGAAAGGTGTTTGCGTTGGGGATGGCCTTGAGCTTTTCGTAAGGCGTGTTCATGTGCTCGTAGCGATAGCGACGGCGTTGCCGGCCTTTGTCGTCGATGATGACCTCAGGGAAGAAGCACGGTCGGTGGTAGTTGAGATAGGGCGTGAGGTGGTCGCGCAAGAAGTCGTTGACGATCTGCGCGTGGTGGCTGGGAATGTGGCTGTAGCCCAGATGCTTGCGCACGACGGAGGCGTTCTTGGATTCGACCAGGGCGTTGTCGTTGGTGCGCCGCGCCCGGGACTTGGTGAACTCGATGCGCAGCTTCTCCAGCATGGTGGCCAGTTGGTAGTTGATGTACTCCGACCCATAGTACCTGTGGAAACATGTCTAGTTGGGCAGTCACCATCGAGAGGATCATCCTGAGGGTTCTCACACGCCACAGGAGATCATCGACGATGACTGCCCGAGAAGAGATTACGCCTGCCACCACCTGGGTGGCGATTGATGTCGCCAAGCGCACCCACGCCGTTCTGATTGAGACGCGGGACGGTAAGCAGAAGCGCTTCAGGATGGACAGCACGCAGGAAGACCACCAGCGCCTGGTTGCACTCTTGCATTCCTATCCGGCGCCAGTTCGCGTGGCGCTGGAAGCTACAGGTGATTATCACCGGACATTGGCCTATCGCCTGCTGCAGGAAGGCTTCGAGGTGTGCCTGGTCTCTTCGGTTGCCGGGGCCCGCTATCGCGAGGCGTTGTTCAACTCATGGGACAAGAACGATCCGAAAGACGCCTTCGTCATCCTGGCTTTGCTGAAGCAGGGAATCACCCAGCGCTTCGTCGATCCGCTGATTGCAGGTCATCACGGGTTGCAGGAGCTGTCCAAGACGCACTACCAAATCAGCTTGGCGCGGACCCGGCTGCAGCATAGCCTTCTGACGCATTACCTGCCGCTGTATTTTCCCGAGATCGAGCGCTACTTCCACACCACGCAGGCAGCCTGGCTAGCGCAGTTCCTGCTGCGCTTTCCAACGGCTGCATCGGTGCGTGCGCTACCGTTCGAGGCGTTCCAGCGCGAGGCTTGGAACATCGTGGGCCGCAAGGTCAACAAGCGGACATGGATCCGGGAGTTGTACGACGCGGCATGTACCAGCGTCGGCCTGCCGGTTGACGATGACGACATCGCCATCGAGACCTTCCGCCTTCAGCTGCGGCGCTACCAGCAACTGATCGAACAACGTAAGGCCTTGGTCGAGACCGCCCATCGCTTGCTGCAAGGTCGCCCGGATTACGAGTCGCTGTGCTCCTTGCCCGGCATCGGACCGGTGCTCGCGCTGACCATCCTGGCCGAAGCGGGCGACCTGCGGCGCTTCGCCCACCATCGACAGTTTCTCAAGTACTGCGGCCTGGATCTGGCCAAGTGCCAGTCCGGCCAGTGCCGGGGACAGGAGAAGCTGTCCAAGCGCGGCAACGCGCGCCTGCGCTTTGCGTTCTGGTTCGCGGCCACTGTCGCCGTGCGCATGCGCGAGAACAGCTTCCGCGAGAAGTACGAACGCTACATCCGGCCCGATCCGCTCAACGCCGACCGCAAACGCAAAGCACTCACCGCCGTGGCGGCCAAGATGGCGCGGGTCGCCTACAGCCTCGTCAAACACCAAGCCAGTTATCGCTGTTACTTCGAAACGAGTTTACCCCGTGGATCGACCCCTCTCTGTAGGGCCGTTGGGACCGCTTAGGATCCTGTAGATAATGTTCGGGCCTTCCACGGAACCCCATGCTGTTTTAGGTACGGTCGAGGCCGTTCACCGGACCTCGTGTTCATTATGGTTAGATCAGGGGATCTTCTTGATCGTGGAAGCTCACGGGCATCTTTCGATAGCAACTGGCAGTCAGAAAGGGCGTCCAAGGCGGCCTCGAATGCACTTGCCTATACGTCAGAACTTGACTCCGCAGTTAGAACGTTGTCGGAATGGAAGCCACGCACGACGAATGGAAACGCCTCCAGAGCCTGCTGCAGGGCGGGAATGAGGAAGTGCTCGCTGATGCGTTCGACGGCGACGACGACCTCGAATTGCGTGACCGCATCGACCAGGTTGATGACGTACAGCCCCTTGATGCCATCCCAGTCGCCTTGGTGTACTGAGTCCACGCGCAGGTAACCGGGTTGGCCGTCCGGTTGCGGTCGACGCCGCTCGCCGATGGGCACATTACGCGGCCGGGTTGGCTCATGGTGGCCGCGCTGACGCTGGTAGCCGGCGCTGGCCCGCAGGTTGTACAAATGGGCTACGGAGATCTTCGCCAGACGCGCATAGGCTGGGTCACCAAACATCGTGGCTGCACGCTCGGCGAGCTTCTTGGTGGCCGGCTCGGACAATTGCTGGTGCAGGCGATCCAGAGTCACCAACGCGTTGATGTCGGCGGCGGTATAGCGCCGCGCAAAGGGTTGTACGGGTGGCCCACGCCGGTCGGTGATCCGCCGCGCGTGACGCCATTGCCCGATCAGTCGCGTCAGCTGGGCTCGCGAGTAGCCGGTGACCTTGCGTAGGTAGGTCTGCAGCAAGCCCTTGTCGGCCCGCTTGAGCGCCTCGTAGCGGAACTGGCGCAGCGTGGCCTCCAGCCAGCGATAGCGCTCCTCGGCCTCCGGTGCGGTGAACGTCACGGTGGCGTTGCCGTCGAGAAACGCACGAACCTCGTCCAGCGAGGTCAGCGATTGAGTATGCAAGGTCACGATCATCCTCCAAGGATGACCTGACGCCGAATCGCTCAGGCTCATGTGTCGTTGGAATCACGACACCTCCTCTAGGCTCATGTGTCATTGGAAGAGGCTCCTATTGGCGCGCTCCCGCCACGCTGCTAGAATGCGCCGCTTACGTGGGGCGGTAGCTCAGCTGGGAGAGCGTCGCGTTCGCAATGCGAAGGTCGGGAGTTCGATCCTCCTCCGCTCCACCATTTACACATCCAGCAACGTCCAAAGAAGGCCGGAAACCCTAGCAACAGCAACGGTTCCGGCCTTTTTTGTGTCCAGCGCCGTCCGGGGCCAACCATTGCAATCCGGGGCCAAGTGGGGCCAACATAGGTGCCAACAGCACATGCAGCCGCGAGGGTTGGCCCCAAATGCTCACAGACACCGCTATCCGCAAAGCCAAGCCCGGCATGAAGCAGGACGGACAAACGACAACGAAGTCCTACACCATGGGCGACGCTGGCGGCCTTGCCTTGGAAGTCTCCCCGGCTGGCGGCAAATGGTGGCGATTCAAATATCGCTACGGCGGCAAACAGAAGCGGCTCTCGCTTGGCACCTATCCCGACACCAGCCTGAAGGATGCCCGCGACAAGCGCGACGCGGCACGCAAACTGCTGGCCGCTGGCGTGGACCCTGCGGAACAGCGCAAGGCCGAAAAACTGGCAGGCAACGAGCGGGCCGCCAACAGCTTTGAAGTGGTCGCGCGCGAATGGTTTGCCAAGCAATCGCCGCAATGGGCAGAAAATCACGCCAGCAAGATCATCCGCCGCCTGGAACGTGACCTGTTCCCATGGATCGGCGCACGTCCTATTGCCGACATCACGGCCCCGGAACTGCTGAAGGTCCTGCAACGCATCGAAGACCGCGGCGCCATCGAGACAGCCCACCGGGCGGTCCAGAACTGCGGTCAAGTATTCCGCTATGCGATCCAGACTGGGCGCGCCAAACGCGATCCCGCCGCTGATCTACGCGGCGCATTGACCCCATGGAAACCCGTCCACTTCGCCAGCATCACCGATCCGGTGAAGGTGGGCGAACTTCTGCGCGCCATGGACAAGTTACATGCCGGCCTGATCGTCAAATCAGCCCTGCGCATTGCTCCGCTGCTGTTCGTGCGCCCCGGCGAGCTGCGCAACGCCGAGTGGGCCGAAATGGATCTGGACGCGGCCGAGTGGAATATCCCCGCCGAACGCATGAAGATGCGCCAGCCACATCTGGTGCCGCTATCCACGCAAGCTGTGGCGATCCTGCGCGACCTGTACGCGCTGACCGGCAGCGGCCCGCATGTATTCCCCGGCCGCACACAGCGCACCACCATGAGCAACAACGCCGTGCGGCTGGCCCTGCGCCGCATGGGCTACGGAAAGGATGACATGAGCGGCCACGGCTTTCGCGCCATGGCCCGCACAATCCTGGACGAAGTGCTGCACGTTCGCCCAGACTACATCGAACACCAGTTGGCCCACGCGGTACGAGACCCCAACGGCCGCGCCTATAACCGTACGGCACACCTGCCCGAGCGCCGCGCCATGATGCAGCAATGGGCGGATTATCTGGACACGCTCAAGGCCGGCGGCAACGTGGCGCCAATCAAGCGCAAGGAAAGCTGCCCGTTTAAACCTCCGGCATGAAGTGCAACACTGGCCGATCTGTACCCAGTGCGCCCCATACCGACCTGTCAAATTGGCTCCAGCCATTCAAAGGACTGACGCTTTCCCATGCCGACCACCTCACAGACTGCACTGACCCGCCTGCTGGACAGCTACCGCAACGCCTCCCGCTCGGAACGCGAAAAGGGCACCTACTTTGAAGAGCTGATCGTCTGCTACCTCAAAAACGAGGCCAGCTACCGGGATTTGTACAGCCATGTGTGGACCTACGCCGACTGGGCACGGCAACAGGGTTTGGACGCGCGCGATACTGGCATCGATTTGGTGGCACAGACCGCAGGCACCAACGAGTTCCACGCCATTCAGTGCAAGCTGTACGCGGAAGACTACAAGCTCCAGAAAAAAGATATCGACAGCTTTTTCACCGCGTCCGGCAAGCGACCATTCACCCAGCGCATCATCGTCAGCACCACCAACCACTGGAGTGAACACGCCGAAGAAGCCATTCGCGACCAGCAACCGCCGGTCAGCAAGATCGACCTGTACGACCTGGAAAACAGCCAGATTGAATGGGCCACCTACCAGCCCGAAGCAGAACCGGTACTCAAGTCCAAGAAACAACTGCGCGATCACCAGCAAAGCGCGTTGAAGGCAGTCACCGAAGGCCTGCGCCAGGCCGAGCGCGGCAAGCTGATCATGGCCTGCGGCACCGGCAAGACGCTGGCCAGCCTGAAAATGGCCGAAGCCATCGCCGGTGCGGGTGGCCGCGTGCTGTTTCTGGTGCCCAGCCTGTCACTGCTATCGCAAACACTTACAGAATGGACGCAGGAGAGCGAAACACCGCTGCACAGCTTCGCCGTGTGTTCGGATACCGCAGTCGGCAAGAAGCGCAAGAAAAACGACGAAACCGTCATTATGCTCAAGCACGAGCTGCGCTACCCCGCCACCACATCCGCGGCCAAGCTGGCCGAGGAAATGCGCACACGTCACGACGCCCAGCACATGAGCGTGGTGTTCTCCACCTACCATTCCGTAAGAGACTTCCCGTCAATACCGTCCGCTTGATGCTCTTGCCTTGAGCTTTCAGGCTTTCGCTGGTCCTCAAGTTGTCCTCTGTCTTGCGTCGTGCTTGTCAGTGCTTGTGGC
>NZ_JAQIBU010000375.1 GCF_027858935.1 Oleiagrimonas sp.
GCCCCGGATGCGCCTTGCTTATCCGGGCTACGCCGCTACGACGGTCTTCCTTGAATCCGGTCCACCACCGCGCTGCGTAGCCCGGATAAGGCCGCAGGCCGCATCCGGGGAATACGTGAGCGAAAGCCATACAAATTGGACATGCCGAGGTGGAAACGAGGGTCGATGGGTCGATGTACGCGATCAAGATTGGGCTTTGCGGCAAGACGGACCGGGGGCCCCGTTGTGATTCGCCCCGGATGCGCCTTGCTTATCCGGGCTACGACGGTCTTCCTTGAATCTGGTCCACCACGGCGCTGCGTAGCCCGGATATCGCAAGGTTACCCAATCAGGACTTTCGCCTCGTCGCAGCCAAATTCCCGACAATTGGATAAAGTAAGGCTCCAGGTCAACAGAGACGGACCCCATGAAATTCACGCTGTGCGCTACGCTGTTGCTGATTGTCGCGCTGTCCTCCCACGCTGCGACAGATTCCAGGTCGTTGACTCCGGTGCGGCACGGCGATTTTGCGCACTATACCTTCGCGCTGACCTGGCAGCCTGGGTTCTGTGGCGACATCGGATTGTGTCTGGATCACCCGCCGCAGCGGGTGCTGATCGGCCTGCATGGATTGTGGGCCTCGCGGCCGCAGTCGCTGATTGATGATGGCGTCAGCGCGCCGCAGTGGTGGCATCGAGGCTGCGACTACTTTCATCACAGCAGCGAGAGGCCCAGGCTGTCTGCGACGACGCTGCAGCGCCTGCATGCAGTCATGCCGCATCTGCGCCACAGCCTGCTGACGCATGAATACGACAAGCACGTGCAGTGCTTCGGCTTCGATACGCAACGCTTTTTCGATACGGAGTTGGCCATGCGCAAGCGCGTCGTGCATAGCGGTTTTGGCCGCTATCTCCTGCAGGTAGCGCAGGGCCATACCGTGCAACGCTCAGATGTGATTGCCGCGTTCATGCGCAGCTTCGACACTGATCAACGCGATGCGCTGCAGCTGCGTTGCGATACAGATGGATCCGGCCAGAAAGTACTGAGCCAGCTGTGGATCACGTTGCATAGAGACGCCGTCGCGGTCTTTCCGCTTAAGAGCTCATTGATGAACGCACCGATCGCGCAGGACAACTGCCCGTCGACATTTCTGGTGCCGGAGGGGCGCCGATGACTGCGGAATAAGGGAATAAGGGGACGCAGGCAATCCATTCCTGCTGGAAAATCCGATCTGCAACCCCTTCCCCTTCGGGAGCGGTGGGGGATGGAGGATCAGGCCGGAAGGGTGGCTTACAGAACATGCGCCCGTTCGTCGTCGGCACAGGATGTGCTGTCGCGAACCCCCGGAACCCGGAGCGGATCTGGAGCGCCGCAGGCGCGGAAGTCGCGGACGTTGGGGTGTCCTCGTCTTGGTTACTTCCATAACAGCAAAGGGGCAAGTCTTGAATGGTGAGTCCCGGGTCAGCCAGGTTGGCAAGTCGCACAATTCAAGACTCAAGCCTTGCCCATGCAATTTATTTCGCGTTGTTGTGGGATCCGATATAGCCACACCCCCAACCTCCTGTTGCTTTTGTAGGAACGGCTATACCCGCTCCCACAAGTCGGATTCGCCGCTGAAGGGATGGCGGCGCTACTGGCGACTGCGCCAATCGCGCAGAGTAAGGGTGCGAAGGCCATACAAATGGGCATGCCGAGGTGGATACGCGGGTCGATGGGTCGATGCACGCGATCCAGATTGGACTTTGCGGTAAGCCGGACCTGGGGGCCCCGTTGGGGTCTGCCCCGGATGCGCCTTGCTTATCCGGGCTACGCTGCTACGCCGCTTACTCCCCTGAGGATGCGCCCATGGACCGGTAATGCTGCAGCACCTGGTCCATGACCCGGCTGGTGCGCGCTCCGCTCTCGGCGCTGGACGGGCATGCGCCGACTGCGCCGCGCAACTCGGCGACGATGCTCTCGATCAACGGCTGCTGGATATGCAGCGGGTTGTCGACAAGCCAATCACGCGCGCCCTCTGCGTTGTCGACGTGAATGGGTCCGTCACCGAAGGTGGCAAAGCGGATGCGGCCGCCATCACCGATCACTTCAATCCGGTCGTGATACTCGAAGCTGTCGAAATTCCACAAGCCGGTGCCGAGCATGCCGTTGCCGAACGCGAACGACATCGCCACGGTGTCCTCGGCCGGATAGGCGCCCAGCTGGTTGCTTGCCTGCCCGCTGACGGCCGTGATCGGGCCAAACAGCCAGTCGAGAATGTCCAGGGTATGGCAGCCCATATCCATGAAGATGTCGCCGCCGGAAATTTCCGGCAACACGTGCCAGTGCAGGTGTTGTGGATCCTGGTAGCGCGGATCCAGTGGCTCGTGGAACACCGTGTTGACGATGCGTGGCGTGCCGATCACGCGCTGCTCGAACAGCAGCTCGCGCACTTTTGCGAAACGCGGCAGCGCGCGCCGATAGTAGGCCACGAACACCGGCACCCCGGCGGCGCGACCGGCGTCGATGATGGCCTGGCACTCGGCGTGATCCATGGCCATCGGCTTTTCCACGTACACCGGCTTGCCGGCGGCAATGCTCATCAGCGCGTACAGCTTGTGCGTGGATGGCGGCGTGGCCACGTAGACGGCATCGACCTCGGTGTCGTCGATCAGCGCCGCCGCATCGTCGTACCAGCGCGCCACGCCGTGACGCCGGGCGTAATCGCGTGCCTTGGCGCCGTCGCGGCGCATCACCGCCGCCAGCGACGAATGCGGCGCTTTCTGAAGCGCCGGCCCGCTCTTCACTTCGGTGACATCACCGCAACCGATGATGCCCCAGCGGATGGTCTGCTCGTGCTTGTCTGCGTCCATGGATACGAGGGTACATCGTGTCGGCAGACGCTTGCCCGCCTTGCGCAAACACAGCGCACGTCACTTCCCCTTCGGGTCTGCTTCGCCGTTCAAATGCGCTCCAGACGCATTTGTGGACAAACAATAAAATGAACCCGGCCGTCCTCAGCCGGACGGAACCGCTTTTCAAATCAACAAATACAAGCGAGAAGCGGCGGACGGTGCCAGCTTTACCAGTCGGATCGGCGGACGGAGTCCGTCTTACGAGCGCGGGCTCGGTCGCAGGCGCAGGCGCAGGTCGTCGCCGACGGCGCGGCGATCCAGTACCTCGAGTCCCCACCTGAGCGACATATCCGTCAACGCAGGCAACTTCAACAACGGCCGCGCGAGATCCCCCAGCAACACGGGCGCCACATAAAGCAACAACTCGTCCACAAGTCCGGCAGCAAACAAGGCGCCACAGAGCGTCGGTCCAGCCTCGACATGCACCTCGTTGACCTCACGCCCAGCCAGCAACGTCATCACAGCCTCAAGATCCAACCCTGACCCGGATTCAGGGACAGCCACGCAGTCCACCCCCGCGAACCGCAGATCGGGCTGCACCGACGATCCATGCAGGAAAAGCGTCGGCGCGGAACCCTCCAGCAAATGTGCCCCATCGGGCGTGCGCAGCGAACGATCCAGCACCACACGCAGCGGAGGTATGTGCGGTACGTCGGTCAGGCGCACGGTCAGGCGCGGATTATCAGCCAGCGCGGTGCCACTGCCGGTGAGGATGGCCGAGCTGCGCGCACGCCAGCGCTGCACGTCGTTGCGCGCGGCTTCTCCGGTGATCCATTTCGAGGTGCCGTCGGCCAGCGCGGTGCGACCGTCCAGGCTCATGGCCAGCTTCACGCGTACGAACGGCCGCCCGTGCTCGAGACGGTGGAAGAAGCCGATGTTGAGGTCGCGCGCGGGTTCGCGCATCAGGCCGCTCTCGACCGTGATGCAGGCTTCGCGCAGGCGCTCGATGCCGCGGCCATCGACCTGCGGGTTGGGGTCCTCGGCGGCGATCACCACGCGCGCCACGCCGGCAGCCACCAGGGCGTCGGCGCATGGCGGCGTGCGGCCATGATGGGCACACGGTTCCAGGGTGACGTAGGCGGTAGCGTCCTTCGCGCACTCGCCAGCTTCGCGCAGGGCGTGGACTTCGGCGTGCGGCTGGCCGGCGCGTTCGTGCCAGCCTTCGCCGACGACCTCTTCGCCGTGGGCGATCACGCAGCCGACGCGCGGGTTGGGCTGGGTGGTGTTGAGGCCGCGTTCGGCCAGGCGCAGCGCATGCGCCATGTGGATGTGGTCGAGGGCGTCGAAGTCCGACGGCATCAGGTGGGCTTCTTGCCCTTGTCGCCCTTGGCCTCCAGCAGCGGCAGTTGCAGGCCCTGCAGCTCGGGAAGATCGCGTTCGAGGCGCTCGATTTCCTCACGGAAGGCCTGCACGTCCTCGAAGCGTCGGTAGACGGAGGCAAAACGCACGTAGCCAACCTGATCTAGTTTCTTCAGCTCGCGCATGACCAGTTCGCCGACCTGGCGCGAGGGCACCTCGCGGTCCCCGCGCTTGCGCAGCTCGTGCATGATCGCTCGTACCGCAGCCTGCAGGTCGTCGCTGGCCACGGGGCGCTTCTGCAGCGCGCGCTCGAAGCTGACATGCAGCTTGCCCTCATCGAAGTTCTCGCGCCGGTCATCGCTTTTCACGATGATCGGCAGCTTCAGCTCCGCGTTCTCGAAGGTATTGAAGCGCTCGCCGCAATGCTCGCACTCGCGTCGGCGACGCACGGTGGCGCCATCCTCGGCCAGGCGCGAATCGATCACGCGAGTGTCTTCATGCTGGCAGAAGGGACAGTGCATGGTCGGACGGGCTCAACCCGCCATCGCCTCCGGGGTGCGGTATGGGCAGGCCGCGGCCCGCCCCTTGTGGCTAACCATAGACGGGATAGGCCTTGCACTGCGCCGTGACCTTCTCGCGCACGTCGGTAATCACCGCCTCGTCCTGATGCGCGTCCAGCACGTCGCAGATCCAGCCGGCCAGATCCACGCAGTCGGCCTCGCTGTAGCCGCGTGTGGTCACCGCCGGGGTGCCGATGCGCAGGCCCGAGGTCACGAACGGCGACTGCGGGTCGTTGGGCACGGTGTTCTTGTTCACGGTGATGTGGGCACGCCCCAGCGCGGCCTCCGCATCCTTTCCGGTCAGGTCGCGGCCGATCAGGTCGACCAGTACCAGGTGGTTCTCGGTGCCGCCGGACACGACCTTGTAGCCGCGCTCCATCAGGGTTTTCGCCATCGCCTTGGCGTTGGTCACGACCTGCTGCTGGTAGGTCTTGAACTCGGGCTCCAGCGCCTCCTTGAAGGCCACGGCCTTGGCCGCGATCACGTGCATCAGCGGACCACCCTGGATGCCGGGGAACACGATCGACTGCAGCTTCTTGACCAGTTCCTCGGTCGGGTTCTTGGCCACGATCAGGCCACCGCGCGGGCCGCGCAGGGTCTTGTGCGTGGTCGAGGTGACCACGTGCGCATGCGGCAGCGGACTCGGGTACACGCCGGCCGCGACCAGACCGGCGATATGCGCCATGTCCACGAACAGCCAGGCGCCCACCTTGTCGGCGATGGCACGGAAACGCGCCCAGTCGACCACCTGCGAGTAGGCGCTGAAACCGGCCACGACCATTTTCGGCTGGTGCTCCACGGCCAGACGTTCGACCTCGTCGTAGTCAATCTGACCCTGGTCGTTGACGCCATACTGCACGGCGTTGAGGATCTTGCCCGACAGGTTCGGCTTGGCCCCGTGGGTCAGGTGACCCCCGTGCGCCAGGCTCATGCCGAGGATGGTGTCGCCCGGTTTGAGCAGCGCGAAGTAGACCGCCTGGTTGGCTTGCGAACCCGAATGCGGCTGCACGTTGGCGTAGTCGCAGTCATAGATCTTCTTCAGCCGCTCGATGGCCAGCGTCTCGGCCACGTCCACGTATTCGCAACCGCCGTAGTAGCGCTTGCCCGGATAGCCTTCGGCGTACTTGTTGGTCAGCACCGAACCCTGCGCCTCCATGACGCGCGGGCTGGCGTAGTTTTCCGAGGCGATCAGCTCGACGTGGTCTTCCTGGCGCTGCGCCTCGTCGGCGATGGCCTTGGCCAGTTCGTCGTCAAAGCCGGAGATGGTCATGGAATCCGGGAACATGCAGGGGCATCCGTTGGAGAAAGCAATGTCCAAGTATAGCGGCCACGACAACCATCGCGCCTCCATCCTGCCGTAGCCTGTCCCGAATCGCGCAAGGGTGACGCCGCGCCCCCGCCAAGCCCTATAATGACGGGTTGATTCGCCTGCAGGTCCATCGGGACCCGCGCGCACCCGAAAAACGGAGCCTCCATGCAGTATATCTACACCATGAACGGGGTCAGCAAGATCGTCCCCCCGCAGCGCCAGATCATCAAGGACATCTCGCTGAGCTTCTTCCCCGGCGCCAAGATCGGCCTGCTGGGCCTGAACGGCGCGGGCAAGTCCACGGTGCTGCGCATCATGGCGGGCGTGGACACCGACTTCCAGGGCGAGGCCCGCGCGGCCCCCGACATCAAGGTCGGCTATCTGGCGCAGGAACCGGAGCTGGATCCGGAAAAGACCGTGCGCGAGGCCGTCGAGGAAGGTGTCGGCGAGGTGCTGCAGGCGCAGGCGCGTCTGGAAGAGGTCTACGCCGCCTACGCCGAGGAAGGCGCCGACTTCGACAAGTTGGCCGAAGAGCAGCAGAAGCTGGAGAACCTGCTGGCCGCCAATGACGCACATGCGCTGGAGCGCCAGTTGGAAGTGGCCGCCGATGCGCTGCGCATTCCGCCCTGGGAAGCGAAGATCGGCCCGCTGTCGGGCGGCGAGAAGCGCCGCGTGGCGCTGTGCCGACTGCTGCTGTCCAAGCCGGACATGCTGCTGCTGGACGAGCCCACCAACCATCTGGACGCCGAGTCGGTGGACTGGCTGGAGCAGTTCCTGCGCGACTTCCCCGGCACCGTGGTGGCTGTCACCCATGACCGTTACTTCCTCGACAACGCCGCCGAGTGGATCCTCGAACTGGACCGCGGCCGCGGCATTCCCTGGAAGGGCAACTACACCTCCTGGCTGGAGCAGAAGGACGAGCGCCTGTCGCAGGAAGCAGCGCAGGAAAAAGCCCGCCAGAAGGCGATCAAGCGCGAGCTGGAATGGGTGCGCTCGGCCAAGAAGGGCCGCCAGTCCAAGGGCAAGGCGCGCCTGCAGCGCTTCGAGGAGCTCAACGCGGTCGACTACCAGCGCCGCAACGAGACCAACGAAATCTTCATCCCGCCGGGCGAGCGCCTGGGCAACGAGGTGATCGAGTTCAAGGGCGTATCCAAGTCGTTCGGCGACCGCATGCTGATCGACGACCTGTCATTCAAGCTGCCGCCCGGCGCCATTGTCGGCGTGATCGGTCCCAACGGCGCCGGCAAGTCCACGCTGATGAAGCTGATCACCGGCGTGGAAACCCCGGACCAGGGCGAGATCAAGCTCGGCCACACCGTGAAGCTGGCCTACGTGGACCAGTCGCGCGCCGCGCTGGAAGGCGACAACAACGTCTGGCAGGAAGTCTCCGGCGGATCGGACATCATCACCATCGGCAATTTCGAGATCCAGTCGCGCGCCTACATCGGCCGCTTCAACTTCAAGGGCGCCGACCAGCAAAAGCGGGTCGGCAACCTGTCCGGCGGCGAACGCGGACGTTTGCACATGGCCAAGACCCTGCTGCAGGGCGGCAACGTGCTGCTGCTCGACGAGCCGTCCAACGACCTGGACGTGGAAACCCTGCGCGCGCTGGAGGACGGTATCCTCGAGTTCCCGGGCTGTGCCATGGTGATCAGCCATGACCGCTGGTTCCTGGACCGCATCGCCACTCACATCCTGGCGTTCGAGGGCGACTCGCACGTGGAGTTCTTCCCCGGCAACTACGGCGAGTACGAGGCCGACAAGAAGCGCCGTCTGGGCGAGGAAGGGGCACGGCCGCACCGGGTGCGCTACAAGAAGCTGGTGTGATCGTCCGGGATCGGGGCTTCGGGATTCGGAGGGGCCGGCCCCCTGGCGATGCATGAGGACGAAAGCATGAACGATTATCCCGTGGCCATCGATCCCGAGGACCTGCCGCAGCATACCGGTTCGGGCTATCCGAAGCCGTTGGCCGGGCGCATGGGCGAACGCGCCCGCTGCGCGCTGGGCGATGCGTTCGGACTGCACCAGTTCGGCGTCAACCTGGCCCGGCTGGGCCCGGGCGCGCAGTCGGCGCTGCGCCATGCGCATGCCCTGGAGGACGAGTTCGTCTACATCCTCGAAGGCACGCCGACGCTGGTGACCGACGCTGGCGAGACCGTACTGCGCCCGGGCATGTGCGCGGGCTTTCGTGCCGGCACCGGCGACGCCCACGCGCTGGTCAACCGCAGCGACGCCGAAGTGGTGTACCTGGAGGTCGGCAGCCGCAAGCAGAACGAGGCGGTGGACTACCCCGACGACGGCATGATCGGTCGCAACATCGACGGGCGCTGGACCTACCTGCATGCGGACGGCACGCCGTTCGAGTGATCTTCGACAAGGACACAGCCTGATGGGCTTCGTTTCGCTCAGCCGAACCTACGCCGCCCGTGCCAGCAGCTAGAATGCGGCGCACGGCATCGAACGCACACGCAATACGGGGAACGACCATGAACTTCATGCAGGCCTTGCGCACGCGCTGGGAGGAAGCGGACACCATGGTTTGCGTCGGCCTGGATCCCGATCCGGCGCGCTTTCCTGACGTACTTAAGGACCAGCCCGACGCGGTGTTCGCCTTCTGCCGTGCCATCATCGATGCCACCGCCGACCTGGCCTGCGCCTTCAAACCGCAGATTGCGCACTTCGCTGCGCTGCGCGCCGAGGATGCGCTGGAACGCCTGATCGGGTACATCCACGATGCCCATCCCGGAGTGCCGGTGATCCTTGACGCCAAGCGCGGCGACATCGGATCCACCGCCCAGCGCTACGCGATCGAGGCGTTCGGGCGCTACGACGCCGACGCGGTGACACTGAACCCGTACCTGGGCCGCGACTCGATCCAGCCGTTCCTGGAGCATGCCGACAAGGGTGTGATCGTGTTGTGCCGCACATCCAATCCCGGCGGCGCGGATTTCCAGAACCTGGACTGCGGTGGTGTTCCGCTCTACCTGCGCGTGGCCGAAGCTGTGGCCCGCGAATGGAACGCCAACGGCAACTGCGCACTGGTCACCGGGGCCACCTTCCCGGCCGAGCTCGGCCAGGTCCGCCGCATCGTCGGCGGCATGCCGCTGCTGGTTCCAGGCATCGGCGCACAGGGCGGCGACCTTGAGGCCGTGATGCGCGAAGGCGCGGACGCCAGGGGCGCCGGACTGATGATCAGCTCCTCGCGCGCCATTCTGTACGCGGGCACGGACACAGACTTTGCCGCATCCGCACGTGCGGCCGCCCGGGCGATGCGGGACCAGATCAACCGCTGCCGCGTC
>NZ_JAQIBU010000008.1 GCF_027858935.1 Oleiagrimonas sp.
AAAATTGTCGCCATCGCCCCGGTCCTGCTTGTCGCAGCGCTGCTCTCCGGTTGCGGGCTGTTCCATACCAGCAAACCCTGGCAATCAGCCAAGCAGGAGAATCCCCTGGAAATTCCTCCCAACATGGACCGGCCCGACGTCAGCGATGCACTGACCATTCCGCGCGTCAACGCCCAGAGCGAAGAGGCCGACAGCGCGTCCAGTGCCCCGTCTTCGGCCATGCCCACCAACAAGGTCCACCTCATGGGTAATGTGGGCAAGGCCTACAAGCGCGTGGGCCTGGCGCTGGGCAATGGTGATATCGGCGACGTGATCGCGCAGAGTGAACTCACGCATACCTATCAAGTGGCGATGAAGTCCAAGCTCGACGTGGGTGCGAAGAAGGGCTTTTTTGCGCGCCATTTCAGCAACACCCAGGATCAACCGGGGAGGGATTCGGCTGATGCCGCGAGCACGACCGGCGCCAGAGGCTCCACCGTCACTGTACAAGTGACCGCAGCCGCCGAAGGCGGCAGCACCGTCACCGCGCAGGGCGATCCAAAGCAGGTGTCGCAACTGATGGACGCGTTGAAGGCGCGTCTGGGCGCCAACTGATCGGCGAGACCTCTTTTCCCTGCAAGTGCAGGGGAGAGGAGAAGCAAAAGCAAAAACGCCGCCCCCAAAGCGGCGTTTGCGTGTTCGGGATCGAGCGACTGGCGTCAGGCCCTGCAGCTCGCCGGCTTCAGCGTTTCAGCAGCGGCAGCTTGTCGGTCTTGTTTTCCCACTCGGCCGCATCGGCCGGTGCATCTTTGCGTTCGGTGATCACCGGCCAGCTCTCGCACAGCTCGGCGTTGAGCGCGATGAAGGCTTCCTGCCCTGCAGGTACGTCGTCTTCCGGATAGATGGCGTTGACCGGGCACTCCGGCTCGCACAGGGTGCAGTCGATGCACTCGTCCGGGTTGATTGCCAGGAAATTTGGACCTTCATGGAATGCATCCACGGGACACACCTCCACGCAGTCGGTGTACTTGCATTTGATGCAGCTGTCGACGACGACGAAGGTCATACAGTTCGCCCTGAACCCGGTGAAAAGAAAAGGTGGTGCTCCCTACGAGACTCGAACTCGTGTTTCCGCCTTGAGAGGGCAGCGTCCTGGACCACTAGACGAAGGGAGCACTATGGCGCGAGGCGCGGTAGTATAACGGAAATATGTCGACGAGCAATGCTCCCGTGTCACCTTCGAGGGAAAAGAACGCTTGAATCACGACCAACCGAACGCATCCGCCCCCATGCGCATCATCCCCCGCGATCAGCACAGTATTTCGCGACGCCATATCAGCAAGGCCGCATTGCGCGTGCTTTATGGATTGCACGAAGCCGGGTACCAGGCATTGCTTGTCGGCGGGGCCGTACGTGATCTCCTGCTGGGTGTGCAGCCCAAGGATTTCGACATTGCCACCGACGCCACCCCGGAGCAGGTGCGCAAGCTGTTTCGCAATTGCCGGCTGATCGGCAGGAGGTTCCGCTTGGCGCACGTGATGTTCGGGCGCGAGATCATCGAAGTGGCCACCTTCCGTGGCGTCGGCGATCCGCAAGACAGCGACCGGCACATTGTTGACGGCCGCATCGTGCGCGACAACATCTGGGGTTCGATCGAGGAGGATGCGGTGCGGCGCGATTTTCGCGCCAACGCGATGTACTACGACATCGCCGATTTCAGCGTGCGTGATGACGTGGGTGGCATGCAGGACCTGGACGATCGGGTCTTGCGCCTGATCGGCGACCCGGAGACCCGATACCGCGAGGACCCGGTGCGCATGCTTCGCGCGGCGCGTCTTGCCGCGAAACTGGAATTCAGTATCGACCCCTCGGCCTCGGCGCCATTTGCGGAACTGGCGCCGCTGCTGGGTGAAGCACCCCCCGCACGCCTGTTTGACGAGTCGCTGAAGCTGTTCATGGCGGGATATGCGCTGAAGAGTTTCCGCATGCTGAGGCGGTACGGCCTGCTGGCGCCTTTGTTTCCTGCCACAGCCAGGGCCCTGGACGCTGGCGACCAGGTGCTGCTGGAGATGATCGAGAACGGCATGGCCAATACCGATGCCCGGATCGCCGAGGACAAGCCGGTCACGCCCGCCTTCCTGTTTGCCGTGCTGCTCTGGGGTGAGGTGCGGGAAATCAAGCAGGGGATGATGGACGAGGGTGCCCCGCCCTCGCTGGCGTGGCAGCGCGCATCGCATCAGGTGGTGATGACGCAGAGCCGCCATGTGGCGATCCCGCGACGCTTCACGCACGTGATGGAGGAGATCTGGACCCTCCAGCCGCGTTTCGCCCATCGCACGCCCAAGCGCGTGTTCCAGCTGCTGGAGCACCCCCGTTTTCGCGCCGCCTACGATTTTCTGTTGCTGCGTGCCGGGGAGTCCGATGAGATGGCCGAGATGGGCGCCTGGTGGACCCGGGCACAGGAAGTGCCCGAAGACGCCTTGTCCGATGAACTGGGCGCCTCCGTGCGCACCCGGTCCGGGGATGCGCCGCGCAAGCGCCGTCGCCGTCGCCGTCGGGGGCGCAACGAAGCCGGCGACAAGGCGGAGTAGGCCGTGCGTGCCTATGTGGCCCTGGGCAGCAACCAAGGCGAATGCATGCAACTGGTGGTCGATGCGATGGCGGCGCTGGATGGCATGGCGAACACCCGCCTGATCCGGCGCTCGTTTCTGTATCGAACCGCTCCCTGGGGCGTGACCGAGCAGCCGGACTTCATCAATGCGGCGGTCGAACTGGACAGCGCACTTGAACCGCGCGAACTGCTGGACGGTCTGCTGGAGATCGAGCGCGTTGCGGGGCGCAAACGCGAGGGTGCGCGCTGGGGGCCGCGCACGCTGGATCTGGATCTTCTAGACTACGCGGGGCGTGCGATCAATGAGCCAGGACTGACCCTGCCGCACCCGCGCATTGCCGAGCGGGCCTTCGTGCTGTTGCCCCTGGCCGACCTTGCCCCTGACCTGGAGATTCCCGGCCAGGGGCGGGTTGCCGACCTGCTTGCCGCCATTGACTTGGCGGGCTGTCACCGCCTGCCCGGGTCGGCCTGATAGGATCTTGCTTCCGCCGCGTGGCTTGAGCGCAAGCTGTGCGGCACCGGATAATCGACTTTTCATCAGGAATCGCCATCTCCGTGTACTCCGAATCCGTCCCGGCCGCCTCGCGCAAGCCGATCACCGTGCCATCGCTTCGCAGCATGAAAGGCGAGGGGCGCAAGATCGTCATGCTTACTGCCTACGACGCCAGCTTTGCCGCGCGCAGCGAGGAGGCAGGCGTGGACGTGATGCTGGTCGGCGATTCCCTCGGCAACGTGATCCAGGGCCATGCCAGCACCTTGCCGGTGACCCTGGACCAGATGGTCTACCACAGCGCTGCCGTGGCCCGGGGGCTGAGCCGCTCGCTGCTGGTGGCGGACCTGCCCTTCATGAGTGACCGTGACCCGGCGCATGCGATGGATGCAGCGGCGCGCCTGGTCGCCGAGGGTGGCGCCGCGATGGTCAAGCTGGAAGGCGCGGGCCACGTGTGCGAAACCATCAATGCCCTGGTGCAGCGCAATGTGCCGGTCTGCGCGCACCTGGGCCTGACCCCGCAGTCGGTGCACCGCCTTGGAGGCTATCGGGTCCAGGGTCGTGAGGATGAAGCCGCAGAGAAGCTGCTGGCGGATGCGCACGCCGTGGCCGCGGCAGGTGCCGAGTTGCTGGTGCTGGAAGCCGTCCCTGCTCGTCTTGCCGAACGCATCACTAAGGCTCTGGATATCGCCACGATCGGCATTGGTGCAGGCCCGCAGACCGATGGCCAGGTGCTGGTGATCTACGACATGCTCGGCATCACGCCGGGCAAGCGGCCGAAGTTCAGCAAGGACTTTCTTGCGGGGCGCGGTTCGGTGGTCGAGGCGATCGCCGCTTATGCGCAGGACGTGCGCGAGGGCCGGTTCCCCGGTCCGGAACATCAGTACTGAGGACTTCCGGGACATGCAGACGGTGACGGAGGTCAAGGCGCTGCGCGCGATGGTTCGCGGGTGGCGCGGAAAAGGGGAGTCGGTGGGTCTCGTGCCCACCATGGGCAACCTGCACGAAGGGCACTACTCGCTGCTCAAGCAGGCGCGAGTCCATTGCGACCGGGTGGTCGCCAGCGTGTTCGTGAATCCGACCCAGTTTGGCCCCGGCGAGGATTTCGAGCGCTACCCACGCACGCTGGCGCAGGATCAGGCGGGTCTGGCCGAACATGGCTGCGACCTGGTTTTCGCCCCGTCGGTGGAGACCATGTATCCGTTCGGACTCTACGATACCGTGCATGTCACGGTGCCGCGCCTGACCAAGTCCCTGGAGGGTGCGCACCGGCCGGGACATTTCGACGGCATGTCCACCGTGGTCTGCAAACTGTTCAATATCGTGCAGCCCGATGTTGCGGTGTTCGGACAGAAGGATTTCCAGCAGCTTCGCGTGATCGAGCGTTTCGTCCGGGATCTGGGGTTGCCGGTCGTCGTGCTGTCAGCACCGATCGTGCGCGAAGCCGATGGCCTGGCCATGAGTTCGCGCAATCAGTATCTGTCGACCGAGCAACGCCGCATCGCGCCGCAGATCCAGCGCACGCTTGAGGGCATGCGCGAACAGCTGACGCAGGGCAAAACACCCGCGCAGGTCAGTGCCTGGGCCGTGGATCGACTTGAAAAGGCCGGATTCGATCCCGATTATGCCGTTGTCCGGCGCAGCGAGGATCTGGCCGAGCCGGCTCCGGACGAGCGCAGCGGACGGGTGGCACTGATCGCCGCACGTCTGGGCGACACGCGCTTGATCGACAACCTGCTGCTGGATTAGCGGCGACCAGGCGGCCGATCGGTTCGTCAGGCGCACGCCGCAGCCGGTATAATTCGCAATTTCCCCATTCTTGCTTGCTTCAGGCGGCGTCATGCAGTTGAACATGCTCAAGGCAAAAATCCATCGTGCAACCGTGACCCACGCGGAGCTGCACTACGAGGGCTCGATCGCAATCGACGGCAATCTGCTGGATGCCTCGGGTATTCGTGAGTACGAGCAGATCCACGCCTGGAACATCAACAGCGGGCAACGCTTCGTCACCTATGCCCTGCGTGCCGAGGAAGGTTCGGGCATCATCTCGGTGAACGGAAGCGCAGCGCGCAGCGCGCAGACCGGAGACCTGATCATCATTGCCGCTTTCGTCACCCTGGCCGAGGCCGAGCTGGCAAACTTCAAGCCGCAACTGGTCTACGTGGACGCCGACAATCGCATCAGCCACATCAATACGGCCATACCCAAGCAGGCCGCCTGAACACACAGGGCAGGCCTCGCGGTGCTCCGTGGCCGGCGCAAGGCCTTGCCTGTCGCGTTGCAGGGCCGGCCTAAAGATTTTGCTTGCATTCGTCTCGTCGGGCTCGTGTACTGGCAACCTTGCTCCTGGCACATCCGATCCATTCAGACCCATGCACGAGAGCCGCTTCATCCGTACCTGGCGCGACGCCGCCCGTGGCCTGGAATTGCATGTCACGCCGTGGCGCGTGGTGCTTCTGCCCACGGCAAAGTGCCTGGTCGCTGACCTGTGGATCGACGGGTTCGGCTCGCCGCGAGGCATGCTGCTTTTTGGTCATGCCGCCCAGCTCGAGTCGAGCGCGCGCGTGCTGGTCCGCGAGGGATGGGCGCATACCGTGCTTGGTCCCGAGCGTGACGTGGTCGAATCCCATGCTGACATCATGCGCCGCCTTCGCGGCTGGGGCTGGTACGGCGCGCCGGAACGCAAGCCCACCTGGCTGGTCGACGCCTGACTCCCGCGGTCTCAGCTCGCGTCGTGTTGCGCGAGAGCCCATGCGACATGTTCACGCACCAGTTCGGAAGGATGTCCCTCGCGTGCGCGCAGGGCATGGATCACGGCCGGTTCCGTTGCAGCATTGCCAAGGGCCACGGCCACGTTGCGCAGCCAGCCCTGGTAGCCGGCACGGCGGATCGCCATGCCCGCGGTGCGTTCCAGGAACGTCGTCTCATCCCATGCAAAAAGATCAGCCAGGCGTGCGCCATCCAGACTGTGCCGCGGTGCGAAGTCGGGCTCGCTTGCGAGCCGGGCAAACTTGTTCCAGGGGCACACCAGCTGACAGTCATCACAGCCGAAAATGCGGTTTCCCATGGGCGCGCGCAGCGGTTCGGGAATCGCTCCCTTCAGTTCGATGGTCAGGTAGGAAATGCAGCGTCGTGCATCCAGCCGGTAGGGTGCGGTGATGGCTTGCGTCGGGCAGATGTCGATGCAGCGGCGACAGCTTCCGCAATGGGCCGTGGCCGGTCTATCCAGCGGCAGCGGCAGGTCGGTGAACAGTTCACCCAGCAGGAACCAGGAACTCGCGTCACGGCTGAGCAGCAGGGTGTGTTTGCCGATCCAGCCCAGTCCGGCGTTGCGCGCCAGTGCCTTCTCCAGCACTGGAGCCGAATCGACGAAGGCGCGGTAACCGAACGGTCCCACGACCGCGGCGATGCGGTCGGCCAGTTTCTGCAGGCGGTTGCGCATGAGCTTGTGGTAGTCGCGACCGAGCGCGTAGCGCGCCACGTAGCCCAACTCGGGGTTTTCCAGCACTTTCCAGGCGTCGCGTACTGCGCTGGGCATGTAGTCCATGCGCACGCAGATCACGCGTTGCGTTCCCGGCAGCAACTCCGCAGGCCGGCTGCGCTTGGTGCCATGACGTTGCATGTAATGCATCTCGCCATGCAGGCCCTGGTCGAGCCAGTCCTCCAGGTGCGCCTCGTCATCGCCAAGTCCGGTGTCGGTGATCCCCAGTGCGGAGAACCCCAGTTCGCCGGCCCAGGTCCGGATGTCGCCGGCGAGCGCGTGCGGATCGATGGCGTCGGGTAGTGCGGTCATGGCGGGTATTGTAAGGGGCATGCGTTGCGCAGATTCGCCGCCGGAGCGCGATCATTGCTACGCTTTGCACCTATTTTGCACGCCAGGCACAGCATGAACGAGCGTCTCCACCGTTCCCTGTACACCGCAGCCCAGGTGCGCGCGCTGGACCGGCATGCGATCGAGGACCTGGGCATTCCCGGATTCACGCTGATGCAGCGTGCCTCCGGCGCAGCCCTGCACACGTTGCGCCAGCGCTGGCCGCAGAGCCGCTCGCTGCTGCTGCTGTGCGGCCCCGGCAACAATGGTGGTGATGCCTATCTGCTGGGTGCACTGGCCCTGGGACAGGGCATTGCAGTCACGGCCGTGGCGCTCTCGGATGCACTGCAGGGCGATGCCGCCAGGGCGCGGCAGGCCTTTCTCGATGCAGGTGGCGTGATCGAGCTTAAGCCGGATACGCTGAATCTTTCGCAGACAGACCTGGTGGTGGACGGTCTGTTCGGCACGGGCCTTTCGCGCGCGCCCGAGGGGCTGGCCGCGGACTGGATCCGGCAGGTACATGCCAGCAGTCAGCCGGTGCTGGCACTGGACGTGCCTTCGGGCCTGGATTCCGACACCGGCGTGGCCCGTGATCCATGCATCCGGGCGGATGCAACCGTGACCTTCGTGGCGCTCAAGCGGGGCCTGTTCACAGCCGATGCGGCCGACTGTTGCGGCGCGCTGCAGCTCGATACCCTGGATTTGCCTGAAACGATATCCGGGCACATGTTGCCGGACGCACAAATCCTGCGCTCCAGCACGCTACCTGCGCGCAGGAGCAACACCCACAAGGGCAGTCATGGCCATGTTCTGGCGCTGGGGGGCGACAGCGGCATGGGCGGCGCCATCCGGTTGTGCGGCGAAGCCGCCTTGCGCAGCGGTGCAGGCCTGGTCAGCGTGGCCACGCGCGCCAGCCATATCAGCGCGCTCAATGGTGCGCGTCCGGAGCTGATGGCGCATGCGGTGGAAAACACCAGGGACCTGATGCCGCTGCTTGATGCGGCCGACGTGCTGGCGCTGGGCCCGGGGCTGGGGCAGGGCGAATGGGGGCGCGCTGTCTGGGAGGCGGCCCTTTCGCGCCAACTCCCGGTGGTGGTGGATGCCGATGCACTGAACCTGCTGGCCGCACACACCCGCGCGTTGCCCCACGGCTGCGTGCTCACGCCGCACCCTGGCGAAGCGGCGCGCTTGCTTGCGACCGATATCGCTGCCGTCCAGGCGGACCGCTTCGCCGCAGTGCGTGCGCTGGCCGAGCGCCATCAGGCCTGCGTGGTGCTGAAGGGTGCCGGAAGCCTGATCGCTTCGCCCGATGGTCAGGTATCGGTCTGCCCCTGGGGCAATCCGGGGATGGCTTCCGGCGGTATGGGGGACCTGTTGACCGGTGTGATCGCTGCGCTGATGGCACAGGGGCTTTCGGCCCTGGACGCAGCCTGCATGGGGGTCGGCCTGCATGCACGTGCAGGTGACCGCGGCGCGGCGCACGGCGGTGAACGTGGCCTGTTGGCCTCGGATCTCCTGCTTCCCTTGCGTGAGTCGGTCAATGCCAGTCCTGAATGACGCCATGACACTGCATCTGGCCGACGCCGCGGCCACCGACGCCTTCGGGCGGCAGCTAGCCGCAGCCTGCGAGGGCCAGGGTCTGGTGGTCTACCTGCATGGCGACCTTGGCGCAGGCAAGACCTCATTGGCGCGAGCCCTGCTGCGGCACCTGGGCGCCGGTGAACGGATCAAGAGCCCGACCTACAGCCTGGTCGAGCCGTACATGCTGGTCGATGGTCGGTCGGCCTGGCACCTGGACCTGTATCGCATCGACGATCCGGGCGAGCTGGAATGCCTGGGGCTGGACGCCTGGTCCGATCCGCAGTCCCTGGTTCTGGTGGAGTGGCCCGAACGGGGCGCCGGCGCGTGGCCGCCATCGGATCGGAACCTTTTCCTGCAGCACGAAGGGACCTCGCGCAGCATGCGGATGGAGGCGGCAAGCGACCGGGGCCGGCAGGTTCTCGATTCATTAAGTGTTTGTAAATAATAGAAAAGTGTGTCTAGAGAGACATTCCAGACAACTTCCGGACCCGAATGTACTTTCTGACAAAGTGCCCACAGGTCACGGATTCAAAAGGGAAAAGACCCTTGCATCGAGCGCGCAAGTGGGGTATTAAACCCAGCATGCGGCACATGATCCTACCCTTGCTGATGCTCTGCATTGCGCTGGCCCCGGCTTGGCCGGCGCACGCCGGCTCGCCGATCAGCGTGAAGAACGTGCGCGTGACCGACACCAAAACCAACACCCGCGCGGTGTTCGACCTGTCGGGCCCGGCCGATCCCAAGCTGTTCCAGTTGAAAAATCCTGATCGCGTGGTCCTGGATTTTGCCGATGCGCACCTGGACGGTGCGTTCGACGCGCCTGGCGCAACCGGACAGATGCAGGATGTGCGTGTCGGTCGTCATGGCAAGCACGGCCTGCGCGTGGTGCTGGACATGAAGTCCAGTGTGCAGCCAAAGAGTTTCCTGCTGGATCCATCCGGTGGCATGGGCTATCGCCTGGTGCTGGACATGTCCGCGCACGGGCAGGGCGCGAGCGTGGCCGCGCGGCAGACTGCGCCGGTCGGCGAGCGCAAGGTACTGGTCGCAGTGGATCCCGGTCATGGCGGCAAGGATGTCGGTGCGCGCGGACCCAATGGACTGTACGAGAAGACCGTGACCCTGGCCATCGGCAAGCGTCTGGCCGCGCTGATCGACAAGCAGCCGGGCATGAAGGCGATGCTGACCCGCACCGGCGACTATTATGTGCCGCTGGAAAAACGTTTCGAGATGGCGCGCGAACACAAGGCCGATCTGTTCGTGTCGATCCACGCCAATTCCTGTCCGCACCACTGCGATGCGCGCGGTGCCTCGGTCTGGGTCCTGTCCACGCACGGCAAGGAGAGCGAAGCAGGACGCTGGCTGGCGCACAGCGAGAACGCCTCCGACCTGGTCGGTGGTGTGTCGCTGGACAACAAGAGCCATACCCTGGCTGCAGTGCTTCTGGATCTGTCGCAGGGTGCCAGCATGCATGCCAGTCGTGAGGTCGGACATGACGTATTGGGCGCGCTGAAGGGCATCATCCCGCTGTACAAACGGAAGGTGCAGCATGCCAATTTCGTGGTCCTGCGTTCACCGGATGTGCCCTCGATCCTGGTCGAGACCGCGTTCATCAGCAGTCGCAGGGATGAACGCCTGCTGCGATCACCCAGCTATCGCGAAAAGATGGCGCACGCGATCATGACCGGTATCCAGGGATATTTCCGCACCACGCCGCCCCCCGGTACCTGGTTCGCCGCGCAATGGGCCCGCAAGCACGGCGTCCAGGTCGCGATGAAACCCAGCGATGCCTCCAAATCATCCACGCTGTCCGCCGACGCCGACACCCAGGACCTGCACAAGGTCAGCAACGGCGAGACGCTCTCGGGCATTGCGCAGCAGTACGGCGTGAGCATCCATGCGATCAAGGATGCCAAT
>NZ_JAQIBU010000013.1 GCF_027858935.1 Oleiagrimonas sp.
AACGCGCTTGGCGTGCCGCTGGCCGCGGGCGTGCTGTATCCCGTGTTCGGCATTTTGTTGTCGCCGATGATCGCGGCGCTGGCGATGAGCCTGTCCTCGGTGTCGGTGGTGTCGAACGCATTGCGACTGCGCAAGGTTCCCCTGTAGCCGCGCAGACGCGATCAGCTGCCGATATCCTCATTCCAGAGCTGGGGGCAGGCCCGTATGAAATCGCCCATCAGGGCAATGCAATCCGGGTCCTGCAGCACTTCGATCCGGACGCCGCGTTGCTGCAGCAGGGTTTCCTCGCCCAGGAACGTGGTGTTCTCGCCCACGATCACGTGGCCGATGCCGTACAGCAGGATCGCGCCGCTGCACATCGCGCAGGGCGACAAGGTGGTGTAGAGCACGCTTTCGCGGTACACCCGGCCCGGTTGGCGGCCGGCGCGTTCCAGTGCGTCGATTTCGCCGTGCAGGGTTGCACTGTCCTGCTGCACGCGGCGGTTGTGGCCGCGGCCCAGGATGCGGTCCTGGTGCACCAGCACGGCACCGATCGGGATGCCGCCCTCGGCCAGGCCCTGGCGCGCCTCGTCCAGAGCGGCCTGCATGTAGGGGTCACGCTTCGGGGTATCGGTCATCATGCTCGAATCCTAGCGTGAAGCCTCTGCCGCGTGTATCGCATCTGATCAAGGCTGCACGCAAACCGCGTGGCCCCGTTACACTTCGACGATGAGCGCTCGCACACTCGATCAATGGCTCGCCTACCAGCTGCGCGTGCATCCGCACGAGATCGAGCTGGGCCTGGAACGCGTGCGCGAAGTCTGGCAGCGCATGGGGGCCCCGCGTGCCCCGGTGAACTTGATCGTCGGCGGGACCAACGGCAAGGGGTCGACGGTGGCGTTTCTTGTGGCAATGCTGCGCGCGGCCGGACATCGCGTGGGCGCCTACACCTCGCCGCACCTGCTGCGCTACAACGAACGCGTGCACATCGACGGCGAGGATGCCGACGACGCATCGTTGTGCGACGCGTTCGAGCGCATCGAGAAGGCGCGACTGGATACCGAGTTGACCTATTTCGAATTCGGTACGCTGGCCGCGCTGGACCTGTTTGCCCGCGCCGGGGTGAACGTTGCCGTGATCGAGGTCGGGCTGGGTGGACGCCTGGATGCGAGCAACATCGTCGATGCCGATGCCGGCATCGTCACCACGGTGGATCTGGATCACCAGGCATGGCTTGGGTCCGATCGGGATACGATTGGCGTCGAGAAGGCAGGCATCGCACGTGCGGATCGTCCACTCATCATCGGCGAATCCGATCCGCCGAGAGGACTGCTGGATGCGTTGCAACGTATCGGTGCCGCAGTGCAGCGGGCGGGCGTTGATTATCATGTGCGCCAACACGAGAGCGGCTGGACCTGGATGCACCGTGACGGGACCCGTCTGGAGCTGCCTGATGCCGTGCTTGATGCGCCTGCCCAGGTAGCCAATGCCGCGGCGGCGGTGGCGGCTTTGCACGCACTTCAGGACCGCATGGACTGTCCTGCTTCTGCCTTGGCCGAAGGCGTGCGCACGGCGCGGCTCCAGGGGCGTTTGCAGCGTTTTCCGGGGACGCCCGAGCGGGTACTGGATGTGGCCCACAATCCGCAGGCGGCCCGCATGCTGGCAAGCTGGCTGGATGAGCATCCGGTCCGCGGCCCCATACATGCGGTATTCGGCGCGCTGGAGGACAAGGACGTGGCCGGCATATGCAGCGCGCTGGCAGGCCGGATCACGCACTGGCATCTGGCCGGGCTGGAATCCGAATCGCCGCGCGGGCTGCCCGCCCGGTCGCTGGCTTTTGGATTCCCGGATTCGACCCCATATACGCTGCACACCGATGTGCTGTCGGCGCTGGATGCCGCAGAGTGGGCGGTTCCGCAGCGGATCCTCATCTTCGGCTCGTTCTTTGTCGTGGCCGCTGTCCTGCGCAGCATGAACGGCTCCGTGCATGGAATCCCGTAACGCTTGTCCATGACAGGTATAATCGCAATATCAAGCATGTGAGGTCTCCCATGGAGCCTGCCCTGAAAACGCGTCTGATCGGTGCCTTCGTACTGATCGCGATCGCCGTGATTGTGGTGCCAATGTTCTTCCCCGGACAGAGCCCTGAAACCGACAACGGCAAGACGGTCAGCCTGGCCCTTCCGGTATCTCCCGATCAGGAGCTGACCACCCGCACCATGAGTGTGGCGCCTCCGGCCACGTCCGCGACCGTGGCCGGAGCTGCAAGCACGGGCGCCGCATCGACGGATTCCAACACGCTGGCCACGGTAAACCTGCCATCGCGCGTGCCAAGGGACGTGCACCCGGAAAATGATGCAGCTCCCGCCGACAAGGCGACGCCTGAGGCCAAAACGACACCCAAAGGCAATACCACGGAGCAGGTCCAATCTAAAGCTTCCAATGCCTCCGTTGCGGTCGCCGGGCCGCAACCGGAAAAACCCAAGGTTTCCCGCACCAGCGCCAAGCCATCCGGAAATGCGAATGCCCCCGGGCAAGCCGCGGACGGCGTCTACGAGGTCAACCTCGGAGCGTATGCCGACGCAGCCAATGCCGGCGCTCTGCGACGGCGCGTGCGCAAGCTTGGCTATGCTGCGCACGGCGAGCAGACCACGGCGTCTGGCAAGACGGTCACTCGGGTGACCGCCGGCCCATTCGCCACGCGTGCCGCCGCAGAGGCCGCGCGGCTTCGCCTGAAGGCCTCCATTCCCAGTGCCCCGGCCCGGCTGGTGGCGGTGACCCGCGATCAACATGGCGACACCCCGGCGAACGCCGCGTCCACGCACAAGGCAGGAGGCTGGGCGGTTCAGATCGGTGCCTACAGCAAGAAGGCGGACGCCCAGGCCCAGGCGGCCAAATTGAGGGCCGCCGGATTCGATGGTTATGTGGACGATGTGCGCAGTGCAGGACGAACCCTGTGGCGCGCGCGTGCCGGCCCGCGTACGCAACGCGCCGACGCGGTGACCCTGCGTGATGCGATCAAATCCAGGCTGGGCCAATCCGGCGTGGTCGTGACGGTGCCCTGAGATGCAGGCGTTGCACGCCATGAACTGGGCCGACTACTTCGTACTTGGCGTGGTGGTCCTGTCGATGGTCATCGGCCTGTGGCGCGGACTGGTCAGCGAAGTCATGGCGCTGGTGATCTGGATCGCGGCGTTCTGGGTGGCCTGGGCGTTCGGCGCATCGGTATCGGCACAGTTCCGCGGCCTGATCGAGTTGCCCTCTGCACGCGTGCTGGCGGGCTATGGCCTGTGCTTCATCGTGGTGCTGCTGCTGGGCGCACTCGTGCGGTACCTGATTTCCAGACTGGTCGAAAGCACCGGACTGACCGGCACTGACCGCCTGCTGGGCATGATGTTCGGTGTGTTGCGCGGCATGCTGGTCGTCATCCTGCTGGTGTTCGTGCTGGGCTTCACGCCCTTCAGCCGTGACCCCTGGTGGAAGCAGTCGGTGTTGATTGCCAGGGGCCAGGTCGGTGCAGACTGGTTGGTGCAGCGACTGCCCGACGATGTGAAAAAGTACTTCAACAAGAATGATGCGCCGGACATGAGGGTTCCCGCCGGGCTCAAGCATGCCATCGGAGCGGGGCTGGCCAGGGGCAGGCAGGCTTTGCGCGAGATACCCGCGGCAGCGGCCAGCACATCACCACGCACACTTTCTCCGGTCGCCAGTGGCGCATCGGATTCGAATACACCCTAGAGAACGTCTGCTCATGTGTGGAATTATCGGAATCGTCGGCAACCGTCCCGTTGCCTCATCGCTTTACGACGCCTTGACGGTGTTGCAGCACCGTGGCCAGGATGCGGCCGGCATCGCCACCGTCGACGGCGCCAAGCTGCGCCTGCACAAGCACAAGGGGCTGGTGCGCGATGTATTCACTCAGCAGGCCATGGACAAGCTCGGTGGCCGGATCGGCATCGGCCATTGCCGCTATCCGACGGCGGGCAGCGACGACGTAGGCGAGGCGCAACCGTTCTACGTCAATTCGCCGTATGGCATCGCCTTTGCGCACAACGGCAACCTGGTCAACACCGAGCTTTTGCGGCGCGAAATGTTCGAGCAGGACCGTCGCCATATCAACACCAATTCCGATTCGGAAATCCTGCTCAATATTCTCGCTCACGAGCTGCAGATCCAGGATCGCCTGCAGCTCACGCCCGACCACATTTTCAAGGCCGTGGCCGGGGTGCACGCGCGCGCCTGCGGCGGCTACGCCTGCATTGCGCTGGTGTTGGGTTATGGTTTGGTTGCGTTTCGCGACCCGCATGGCATTCGACCGCTGGTGCTGGGTGAGCGCGAGACGCCAGATGGTCGCGAGTATGCTGTGGCTTCCGAATCCGTCGCGCTGGATATTCTCGGTTTCAAGGTCAAGCGTGATGTCGAGCCGGGCGAAGCGGTGATCATCAGCGACAACGGTCAGCTGGTCACCCGTCACTGCTCCGAGGGCGCGGTACATGCGCCGTGCATCTTCGAATACGTCTACCTGGCGCGACCGGACTCGATGATCGAGGATGTATCGGTGTACAAGGCGCGCCTGCGCATGGGCGAGAAACTGGGCCAGAAGATCCTGCGCGAGTGGCCCGACCACGACATCGATTCGGTGATTCCGATACCCGACACTTCGCGTACCGCGGCCAGCACGCTGGCCATGGAACTGGGCGTGCCGTTTCGCGAAGGCTTCGTCAAGAACCGCTACATCGGCCGGACCTTCATCATGCCGGGGCAGGGCGAGCGCGTGCAGTCGGTGCGGCGCAAACTCAACGCCATCGACCTGGAGTTCCGCAACAAGAACGTGCTGCTGGTGGATGACTCGATCGTGCGCGGCACCACCTCGCGACAGATCATCCAGATGGCGCGCGAAGCCGGCGCCAAGAAAGTCTACGTGGCCTCGGCTGCGCCTCCGGTGCGTTATCCCAATGTCTACGGCATCGACATGCCCGCCGTGGCCGAATTGATTGCGGCCGGTCGCGAAGTCGACGAGATCCAGCACCTGATCGGTGCCGACCGGCTGATCTACCAGGATCTTGCCGATCTGATCTGGGCCGTTGCCGATGGCAACGAAATGCTCCAGCATTTCGATACTTCGTGCTTTTCCGGCGAATACGTGACCGGGGTGGATCCGGCCTACCTGGCGCAGCTTGAAATGCTGCGTTCGGACGAGGCCAAGGCCAAGGATAACCGCCGCAGTGCCTGACGTGCTGGCCCGCGCCCGCGCATGCATCGACTGTTGCGATCCGGAAGACAAATTGCGCCAAACGCATGCGACGTGGCGCGCGCTGCAGGCGGGTGAACTGGCCGTCGACGCGGAGGCTTTGCCGCCACCACCGATCGGGGATCCCGGGCGACCACTACGCCCGCGACTGGTGGCACCGCGTGCGTTGCCCCAGCGTGGCCTGGGTACGCCGGAAGGTCGGGTGGCGCTGGTCCATGCCGTTGCCCACATCGAGTTCAACGCCATCAACCTGGCCTGGGACGCGGTCTACCGCTTCCGGGGCATGCCTGCGGCGTATTACACGGACTGGGCGCGCGTGGCCGACGATGAGGCGCGGCATTTCGCCTTGCTGGCCGGCCGCCTGTGCGAACTCGGACACGCCTATGGTGACTTTGATGCGCACAATGGCCTTTGGGACATGGCGCAAAAGACCGCGCACAGCGACGTCGCGCGCATGGCGCTGGTGCCGCGCGTACTGGAGGCTCGTGGCCTGGATGTCACGCCGGGCATGATCGAGCGTCTGAAGACGGCCGGCGACATGGATACCGTGGCCATCCTAGAGGTGATCCTTCGCGAGGAAGTCGCGCACGTTCACTGCGGCAGCCACTGGTTTCGCTGGTGTTGCGCACGCGATGGCCTGGAGCCGCGAGCCACCTTTCGCAAGCTGTTGTCGGATTACATGCGCGGTGGTCCCAAGGGCCCCTTCAACCTGTCCGCACGTCGTGCCGCTGGCTTCGACGAGGACGAGCTGTCCGATCTGCAAGCCTCCACGCAGGCGCCAGTCAATGGCGATCGGTACTGCCGGTAGCGAGTGGCAAACCGCGCAGTTGGATGTTGTCGCCGTCCACGCACAAGACCGAGCCGTGTTCGTACCAGTCGCCCAGCACGATGCGCTGCGCGGGCAATCCATCGAGTTCGAGATCGTGCACGGCAGGGCGATGCGTATGGCCGTGGATCAACCGACGCACTCCTGCCTGGCGCAAGCTGTCGACGACCGTGTCCGGGTTCACGTCCATGATCTGTTCTCCGGCCGTGCCGGTGTGCGAGCGGCTTTCCTGGCGTGACTTGGCGGCCAGCGCGCGTCGCGCTTGCAGTGGGGTGGCCAGCACCCGGGCTTTCCATTCGGGCGTGCGCACCTCGGCACGGACCTGTTGGTAGACCGTGTCGTCAGTACACAGCAGATCGCCATGCATCAGTAGTGTCGGGGTGCCGTACAGCTGGTGCACCACCGGGTCGTCCAGCAACTGCATGCCCGCGCGGCGGGCAAACTCACCGCCCAGCAGGAAGTCGCGGTTGCCATGCATGAAGTAGACCGGCACCCCGTGTTCGTGCAGTGCGCGCAGGGCATCGGCGATGCGTGCGGGAAGCGCGGCGTCATCGTCGTCGCCGACCCAGGCCTCGACCAGGTCGCCGAGGATGTACAGGGCATCGGCGGTGCGGACCTGGTCGCTGGCCAGAAAGCCTTCGAACAGATCGGTGATCGCGGGTCGAGCGTCGTCCAGGTGCAGGTCGGAAATGAACAGTGTACTCATTTGCTGGAAGCGGCCTTTCCGTGTGCCGGTGTGGTTGAAGTCGTGTGCGCCGCAGCCGGTGCCTTCGCGCTGCCCGAGGCGGCAGCACCTTCACCGATCACGTGCGCGCTTTTGATCACCACCAGTGGCTCGGGAACATCCGCGGCGAAGGGGCCTTGCGCATGCGTCGGCAGACCGGCGATCTTGTCGACCACATCCATGCCCTTCACCACCTTGCCGAAAACGGTATAGCCCCAGGTCAGTCCGCTCTGGTCACTGGAGTAGTCCAGTCGGCGATTGTCGACCAGGTTGATGAAGAATTGTGAGGTTCCCGAATTGGGGGCCGCCCCGCGAGCCACCGCGATCGTGCCACGCAGGTTCGACAGGCCATTGTCGGCTTCGGCCTGAACCGGGGTGCGCGTGCGTTTGGGCTTGAGCTGGCTTGTGTACAGTCCACCCTGGATCAGGTAGCCCTTGATCACGCGGTGGAACGTGGTGCCGTCGTAGAACCCGTTGCGCACGTATTGCAGGAAGTTGGCCACGCTCTTGGGGGCCTTGCCTGGATACAGTTGCAGCGTGATGTCGCCCTGGCTGGTCTGCAGCAATACTTCCGGCTGCGCTGCCGCGGCCGCTGCCGCGGCGGGTGTGGCTGCACTGGATGTGGTGGCGGGCGAACCGGCCGATGCCGCGAAGGGGACCAGCAGCAGGATCAGAGTAAGAGCGGTCAGGCGTCGATTCATGGCGGTCAGGGATGGCGGGAAGGATGGCCTGTACATGATACGCAAGCCGGGCATCCGGGGGCGTGCGTGCGCGTTGTCATTCGGCGCGCAGCACCAGCTTGATGCCCAGTTCGCGCATGGTGGAGACTTCGCGTGCCAGGTCGGTGTCGGTCAGAGGGTGGGCGTCCAGCCATGCTTGCGGCAGGCTCAGTCGAAGGGTCTCGGCACGCGCCTTGAGCTGCATCCTGGGCAGTTTCTGCTGACGCCGCGCGCGTCGCAGCAACACCGCAAGCCGCAGCACGGCGGTCAGGCGGCGACCCGGCACGCGATAGCGCGTGGGCAAAGCCTTGAACAGTGATGCGTCGGGTTTGCGACGGTGACTCTGCACGATGGCCGCGAGAAATTCCTGTTCCTGGCGTGAAAATCCGGCCAGGTCGGCGTTACGCAGGATATAGCCGGCATGAAGATGGTGCTGGCTGTGCGCGATGGCCAGTCCGATCTCGTGCACCCGGGCAGCCCAGGACAGCCATTCCTGCTCGCCCTGGCCCAGGTCCCATGGCTCGGCAACCTTGTTGAACAGTGCCAGTGCGGTGGACTCCACGCGGCGCGCCTGCGCGGTGTCGACGGCATGCCTGGCGGCCAGGGACTGGATGCTGGCGATGCGCGGATCGCGGTCGCCTGCGCGCCCGAGCAGATCCCACAGCACGCCCTCGCGCATGGCGATTTCGCAGACATCCATGGTGCGGATGCCGAGTTCGCGGAAGGCGGCCTCGAAGATGGCCACGCCGCCGGCAATGATCGGTGCGCGGTCGGCGCTCAATCCCGGCAGGTTAATGGCGTCGATCCGCTTGCACTTGAGGATCGCATCGCGCAGCACGGTCAGGTGCTCGGCCCGGATGCTGTCTTCGGACAGGCCCATGTTCTGCACCAGGTAACCTACCGCCTTGGCCGTGCCGGACGATCCGTAGGCATGCCCCCATCCGGTGTGCCGGTAGTCGGCGGCAAACTGTTGCAATTGCAGGCCGATCTCGTCCACCGCGCGCTTCCAGCGCTTGCGGGTGAGCGTGCCATCGGGGAAGAAGCGCAACGTGGAGGCGACGCAACCGACCTGCACGCTCTCGGTCTGCAACGGCACCAGTCCCTGCCCGATGATGAACTCGGTGCTGCCGCCACCGATATCGATCACCAGCCGCCGCTGTCTGGACAACGGTAGCCCATGGCTCACGCCGAGGAAGATCAGGCGTCCCTCCTCGCGACCGGAAACCACGTCCACGGGCTGTCCGAGAGCATTTTCGGCCTGTCCCAGAAAGCCTTCCGAATCGGCCATCTGGCGGACCGCGTTGGTGGCGATGGCGCGGATGCGTCGGCCGGGAATGTCGGCGATCCGCTGGCCGAATCGCGCCAGGCAATCCATGGCCCGTTTCAGGTAGTCCGGGTCGAGGGTGCCGTCTTCGCGCAGGCCCGCCGCCAGCCGCACGCTGTCGCGCATGCGGTCGATGACCCGGGGTTCGCCCTGCTCATGCCGGGCGACCACCAGGTGAAAGCTGTTCGAGCCCAGATCCGCAGCGGCGATCAGGTCGCCGTCACCCAGGGATTCGCTGGCCATGCTCAACCCACTCCGCTTGCGATTGCCGGTCATGATTGCATGGCTGGTCTGGTTGCTGCAGGTCCGGCGATTCAGTCGAGCTGTCCAAGCAGGGCTTTCTGTGCGCTGTGGGGCGGGCGCTCGCCGGGGGTGATGCGGGAATAACGACCATCGGCCTCGAGGCGCCAAGCCTGGGTATTGTCGCGCAGGTAGTTGAGCAGAGCCTCATCGTAGACGCGCGCGGCCAGGTGCGGGTCGAGAATCGGGAAAGCGACTTCCACGCGATGCTTGAGGTTGCGTTCCATCCAGTCGGCGCTGGAGCAGAACAGCTCTGCATCACCACCGTTGGCGAACCAGTACACCCGGCTGTGTTCGAGGAAACGGCCAACCACGGAGCGCACGCGGATGTGCTCGGAAATGCCGGGAAGGTCGGGCCGCAGCGTGCAACCGCCGCGCACGATCAGGTCGATCTCCACACCGGCCATGGAGGCGCGGTACAGCGCCTTGACCACGCTGGGCTCGTTGAGCGCGTTCATCCGGGCAATGATGCGACCGGTGCGGCCGGCGCGCACATGCTCGATCTCGCGTTCGATGCGCTTGATCACGCCCTCATGCAGGGTGAACGGGGATTGCAGCAGACGCTTGAGCCTGGACACCTGGCCCAGGCCGGACAGTTGCTGGAAAATGTTGTGCATGTCCTCGCCGATCTCCGGCTGCACCGTGATCAGGGCCAGGTCGGTGTATTGCTTGGACGTGCCGGTGTGGTAGTTGCCGGTGCTCAGGTGTGCATAGCGGCGCAGGCCGTCGTCCTCGCGGCGCACGATCAGCAGCATCTTGGCGTGGGTCTTGTGGCCGACGACGCCGTAGACCACCTGTACGCCCACTTCCTGCAGTCGCGTGGCCAGTTCGATGTTGGCCGCCTCGTCAAAGCGCGCACGCAGTTCCACCACTACGGTGACGTCCTTGCCGTTGCGCGCGGCCTGCACCAGCAGGTCGATCAACGGCGACTCGATGCCCACGCGATACAACGTCTGCTTGATGGCCAGCACCTGCGGGTCGTTCGCGGCCTGGCGCAGCAGTTCAATGACCGTCTGGAACGCATCGTAGGGTTGGTGCAGCAGGATGTCCTGCTGTTTCAGACCGTCGAAAATGCTCAGGTGCTGGGTCAGCGCGGGGGCCAGTCGAGGTACGAACTTGCTGAACTTGAGATCCGGTCGATCGATCATGTCGTGGATCGCGATCACCCGGTTGATGTTGACAGGCCCGTCGCAGCGGTACACGTCGTGTTCGCCGAGGCCGAAGTTGGCAGTCAGCAGGTCGGTGATGCCCTTGGGGCAGTTGCTGGCAATCTCCAGACGCACCGGCTTGGCATATCCGCGACCGGCCAGTTCCTCGGAAAGCGCCGATGCCAGGTTCTCGACTTCGTCCTCGTCCACCATCAGCTCGCTGTTGCGTGTTACGCGGAACTGGTACGAGCCCTTGACCCGGAACCCGGGGAACATGTCGTCGGCGAAATGGTTCAACAGGCCGGACAGGAACACGAAATCATGGCGCGATCCGGAGACCTCCTCCGGCAGCCGGATGATGCGCGGGAGCGAGCGTGGCGCACGTACCAGCGCCATGTGTCCCTCGCGTCCGAAGGCGTCGTGACCGTCCAGGGTCACGGCCAGGTTCAGGCTCTTGTTGAGGATGCGCGGAAACGGATGCGCCGGGTCCAGGCCCAGCGGCGAAAGTACCGGAAGAATCTCGTTCTGGAAGTATCCCTTGAGCCACCTGTGCTGCTTGTCGTTCCACTGCCGGCGGTTGATGAAGCGGATGCCTTCACGGGCAAGCGCGGGAAGCAGTTCGTTCTGCCACACCGCGTATTGTTGTGAAGTCAGTGCCAGCGAGCGTTCGCGGATGCGTTCGAGCACTTCTCCGGCAGGCATGTGATCGGGGCCGGGAATGGAGTCGCCAAAAGCGAAATGATGACGAAGCGCCGCCACCCGGACCTCGAAGAATTCATCCAGGTTGGTGTTGGTGATGCACAGGAAGCGCAGCCGTTCCAGCAGCGGCATGTCCGGGTCGCTGGCCTGGGCCAGCACGCGGAAGTTGAATTCCAGTGCGGCCAGCTCGCGGTTGAGATAGAGCTCGGGCTGGTCCAGGTCGATGCTGGCGGGGGCGGCCGGAGTGTTTTCGGGCGAGGCGTTCACGGCGGGATCCTGGTACAGGGCTTGGACATGATAGTCCGAGCGGACATGGGCATGATGGTTCAGGCGTCAGCCTGGACCGGCTGCAGCAGGCGGGCGGAGCCGAAAGCGCAACTGAAGGCGGAACCCTTGCCCGGCTCGCTCTCGATGTGGAGTTCGGCCTGGTGTCTGTTGAGCACGTGCTTGACGATCGAAAGTCCCAGTCCAGTACCGCCGGAGTCGCGTGAGCGGCTGGAGGAAACACGGTAGAAGCGTTCGGTCAGGCGTGTGATGTGGTTGGCCGGGATGCCGTGCCCGGTGTCGCGCACGGTGAACCGCGCGCCTTGGTCAATGCGCTCCCAGATCAGAGTGATGCTGCCATGGGTGGGCGTATAACGCACCGCATTGGACACCAGGTTGGAGAACGCACTGTGCAATTCACGGATGGAGCCATACAGGTCGGTTTCGGTGCGTTCCTCCAGATGGACCTCATGGCGACCGTGGCTCAGAGCCATGGCTTCCCTGCGCAGGGTCGCAAGCAGAGGGGCCATGGACACATGCTCCTCCTGCAGCGGCTGCAGGGTTTCCAGTCGCGAAAGCATCAGCAGGTCCTCGACGATCTGGCCCATGCGCTCCGATTGCACCCGCATTTCCGAAATCACCGGACCCAGTTCGGGCTGGTCGTCCGGATCCAGCAATTCAAGGTAGCCATGGATCACGGTCAGGGGCGTGCGCAACTCGTGCGAGACGTTGGCGACGAAATCCTGGCGTACCTGCTCCAGGCGCATCAGGTCGCTGATGTCACGGCCGATCATCATCCTCTGGTGATGGCCGAAGGGCATCATGACCATGCTCAGCCGCAGGTTGGGTCGGTTGGGCGCGGGTACGTCGTTGAGGGTATCGGACGCGCCGCCTTCGAGCCAGGTGCCCAGGGTGGTTTCGCTCAGGCGTTCGGTCAGCAGCTTTCCGCGGTCATGCGCGCGGCGCAGTCCGAGCAGGTGCTCACTGGCCTGGTTGAACCAGCGGATGCGGCCCTCGCCATCGACCAGCACGGCTGCATCCGGCAGCGAGCCGGCTGCGCTGCGCAGGTCGCGCAGTTGTCGCGAGAGCCGGCGCGAGCGCATGCGCAGGCGCTCAAAGCGGGCGTCGGGAATGAACCGGCTGTTCTCGATCACGACGTCCTGTCGTCGGGTATGGACAAGCAGCAGCACAACCTCGACCAACGCGGCGACGGCAATCCATGCCGTGATTGCGTGGGTGAAGATGCCGCCCAGGGTGGCCAGGATCAGACCGGCCAGCATCCCTCCGGCCACGGCAGGAAATCGGAGAGACGAAACGGGGCTGTTCACATGCTGCCTGAAAAGCGGTACCCGGCGCCGCGCACGGTTTGTACCAGGTTGTCGAGGTGCCACGGCTCCAGCGCCTTGCGCAGACGACGGATATGCACGTCCACGGTGCGTTCCTCGACGTAGACGCTGCCGCCCCAGACATGGTCGAGCAGTTGCGAGCGCGAGTACACGCGTTCGGGATGGGTCATGAAAAAGTACAGTAACCGGTACTCGGTAGGCCCGATCCGGACGGGGTCCTCGCCGGCGAACACGCGATGCGCGGGACCGTCCAGACGTAGCCCGCCGATCTCGATCATGCCGGCTTCGTCGTCACCGTGGCTGCGGCGCAGCACGGCCTTGATGCGTGCGATCAGTTCGCGGGTCGAGAACGGTTTGACCACATAGTCGTCGACGCCAGCCTCAAGGCCGTTCACGCGATCCATCTCCTCGCCGCGTGCGGTCAGCATGATCACCGGAATCTCGCGGGTCAGCTCCTCGCGGCGCAGACGCCGTGCGAATTCCAGGCCGCTGATGCCGGGCAGCATCCAGTCGAGCAAAATCAGGTCGGGCACGGTGTCGGCGATGGCCATTTGCGCGGCCTGGGCGTCCTCGGCATGGATCGGCTGCATGTCCGCCTTGCGAACGGCAAAGGCGACCATCTCGCGAATCGAGGTTTCATCTTCGACGATCAGGATGCGTTTTTGCACGCCGATTACCTGTGTGGTTGTGACTAAGGTATTGCAGCGCCCCACTGTTACCGCGCGATGACATCATGTTTCAACTGCATGACTTTGCCAGGCAAAGTCCGGATTGTGTCACGCCGTCCTGACCTAGGTCGGACGAGTCGCTGCTTTCGTGGTGATCCGGAGTATCCACGTGGCGCTTGCGCAATTCCATCAACAGGGGGGTGAGTTCGGCGATGTGGGACTGGATGCGTGCGCGCTGGTAATAGTCCAGACCATGCCGGTTGAGTAGCCGTCGGAACTGTTGCATGGCGTCGAAGGGACGGCCCGAGAGGTAACTGGCGTAGGCAAAGGCTTCGCCGGCACGCACGGGCTTTCCGGCTTCTTCGCTGGCGCGGGCATAGTTCTGGTAGAGGTCGGGATCCTCGCTGTCATCAAGCAATGGCCGCAGCATGGCCTCGGCCTTGCCGGCCTGGGCGCGGCTGCCGGCCTGGGTCAGCGCCCCGGCATAGGCCTGGGTCACGGCATGGTTGTCGGGCGCATCGTCATGCATCTTGGCGTAGCGTGCAAACGCCGCCTTGCGCTGCCCGTTCTGGAACAGCGCCTGGGCCATGGCCAGGCGCAGCGCCATGCTCTGCGGGTGGTGCTCCAGCAGTGGCTTGAGTTGGCCCAGGGCTTTGCCGGGCTGGCCGGTCTCGATCAGGTCCAGTGCATAGCCGTAGTGGTTGTAAGCGGTATCAAAATCCTTGCGCGGGAAGTTTTTCGCGTAGTAGCCGAGCAACTGGTTGTCGTCGCCGGTGAGCACGCGGACACGCTCGCGCATCAGGGTGAACTGGCTGAAACTGTGGTCCGGCGGGTCGCCGTTGCCCTGGTGGGGCACCAACTGGGTGGGATCCTTGACGAAGGCAAGCGGGGCGGTGATGTCTTCCAGTTGTTGCTGGTCCATAGGGAGAACCGGATGCTTGGCCATTTCCTTTTCGAGCACGCGGGCACGCGCGCGTGCATCGCTGATGCGCTCGGCGGTGACCGGGTGGGTCTGAAGCAACGCGGGGACCGAAATGCCGCCGCTTCCGGGGCGCAGGGTGTCTTCCATGCGCTGGAAGAAGTCGGCCATCGCCTCGGGATCGTAGCCTGCCTGCGCCAGGGTCTGGATGCCGACACGGTCAGCTTCGGCCTCGTCGGCGCGCGTGAAGTTGAGTTTCTTTTGCGCAAGCAGTCCTTGTCCTCCGGCCAGTACGGCCATTCCTGCGTCACCACCATTGCGGGTGGTGCTGCCGGCGGCAATGGCGCCCAGCAGCACCAGCGCCATCAGTGGAGCATCCTTTTTCGAGGCCTCGAAGGCGCGTTCCAGATGGTGTTGGGAAATATGCCCGATCTCGTGCGCCATCACGGCCGCCAGTTCGCTCTCGTTGCGGGTGAGGGTGATCAGGCCTGCATTGACGCCGATGTAGCCGCCAGGCGCTGCAAAGGCATTGATCTCGGAGTCGCGGACCACGAAAAAGGTGAATTTCTGTTTCGGATCGGCACTGGCTGCGACCAAGCGGTAGCCCACGTCGTTGAGGTACTGGTTGACCTGTGGATCGTCCAGCACCTTGTGCAGCGCGCGCATCTGGTGCAGCATCGCGGCGCCGTACCGCGCAGCTTCCTGCGGCGAGATCAGTGCGTCCGCGGAGCTGCCCAGTTCCGGCAGCCGCAGCCGCACGTCATCCTGGGCCCCGGCTGCAAAGCTGAGACTGGCGATGAGGATGATGAGAAGGAGGGAGCGAAACGCCATGGTGAGTGCAATGTCAGGCGGGTAGCAGGGCGTCAATGCCCGGTCTGCGGAATATCTTGGACCACGATACCCCAGCCCGGGTTCACCGGCCACAGCGCCGGACGTCCGTGGTACGGACTTGTTAATCATGTCGTCCATCCGCATCTTCGTGGCTGTAAACCATTCATCAAGAGGAATGTGCAGCACATGTCCGACATCCAGATCTATACCACCGCGGTTTGCCCCTACTGCGTGGCAGCCAAGAACCTGCTCAAGTCCAAGGGACTGGAGTGGCAGGAGATCCGCATCGACACCGACCCGACCTCCCTGGCCGAGATGCGCGAGCGCAGCCAGGGCGCGCGTACCGTGCCGCAGATCTTCATCAACGGCACCCATGTGGGTGGCTTTGACCAGCTTGCCGCCGCTGACCGTGACGGCTCCCTGGCCGAGATCCTGAGTTCCAGCGCATGAGTGCAGACAGCGAGTCCTTTGCAGATTTCCGTGCCCGCATGAACGATCGCATCCTGGAGCAGGACAACCAGGTCGTTCGCCGCTTCTTCGCGCTCGACAGCCAGACTTACCGTGAAGGTGCACTGGATG
>NZ_JAQIBU010000025.1 GCF_027858935.1 Oleiagrimonas sp.
AGTTCACGCTGATTCTGCGTCACATCACGCAGCGTGACGACGTCAAGCGCATCGCGGAAAAGATCGTCAACCTGATGGAGGTGCCGCTGTCGCCGAAGTGGTTGGCGCATCTGCGCTGATTATCTGCTTCAGTCGCGCGCGGGCCTCGCCTGCATCCACGGGGCTGCGTATCCATTCGTCCACACCATCCGGGATCTGCTGAAAGCCCCACCGACGCTGCCTGTTCTCTGCAGCCAGGATGCCCAGAACCTTGACGTGTGCATAATGCGGAGTGCTGCGCAGTTTGGCGCAAAAGGCAACATTTTCGCTGGCGTCACCGACGAAATCGATGATCACCACATCCATTTGCGCCTCTTCCGCAACCAGGCTGATCGCCTGGCCTGCATCCCGCGCGGTATGCAGCGCACCCAGGTCCTCGCCGTCCAGCGCATCAAAAAGACGACGCCGGTCCTCCCGACCAGAGGCGATGATCAATACATGCAGAGGTTTTCCGGCAAACATCTTCAGACCACCCAGCGGCCGTCGCGCAACCGCGGCCGGCCGCCCTCCATCTCGGTCTCGATCATGCTGGCCTTGGCCTCAACAGACTTCATCAGGGCCTCATCGTTGCCAAGCAGGACGATCCGACGCACGTACTCCGCACCACGGCGCTCGAGCTGGCGCAAAAGGGTCTGTTCAGCGCGATTGAGAGCACCACGGACACCCACCATGAGGTAGATGCCGAAATGCATGCTCTGCATCACGTATCGGAACGTGTCACCCACCCCCCTGCAACCGGGCACGCGCACGTCACCTTCGCGCAGGCTGCGCAAGCCTTTGTCCGGATACCAGACATACACCGACTGCCCGCTGCGACGGGCGACATGACGAAACTGCTCGACCAGGACTTCCGGCTGGTCGGTCTTGATCATCGTGAGTACCGAATCCGCGGCTACGATACGTTCGAGCGTGTCCGACCCAGGTTGAAGACCTACCGCTTTCATCGTTCAAATCATCCCGAAGACAGCCATGAGGTACCTGCGCCCTATCTGTTCAGCCACATGGCGCATGATGAGCATAGGGTAAGCCCCCGACATGCGCACGCATTCTCGGCAGGCCTGTATTTTGGCCATTCAGCCTGGCTGTACATCGTATCTCGCATTCACCACGACCTCGCGGTATCGTGACTGTTCCTGTTCTCAATTGGGTGCATCTTGCATATGTTCGATGGATTGCGCTTCAAGCACTGGCAGGCCGAAGCTGACAAGGACGGCATCGTCATGCTGGCCCTGGATCGTGCCGGCAGCAAGGTCAATGCGCTTTCGCGGGCAGTGATCGATGAACTCGGCGAGATCGTCGAACGCCTGGCCATTGAGGCCCCGCGGGGCGTGATCATCCATTCGGCCAAGGACGCGGGATTCGCGGTCGGCGCCGATGTGCATGAATACATGACCTTTGCCCGTGACAACAACGTCATGCAGAACATCCGCAACGGTCAGAAGGTGTTCGAGAAACTGGCTCGACTGCCTTGCCCCACGGTTGCTGCGGTGCATGGGGCCTGCATGGGCGGAGGCGCCGAGCTGGCCCTGGCCTGCGACCAGCGGGTCGCGGTGGATGATTCCGGAACGCGTATCGGCCTTCCGGAAGTGATGTTGGGCATCCATCCCGGCTGGGGCGGCACCGCTCGCCTCCCCCGCCTGATCGGCGCGCCACAGGCGTTGCAGGCAATGTTGACCGGTCACCCATTCTCTGCACGACGCGCACGTTCAGTCGGTCTGGTCGACGCGCTGTGCAATGACGACGTGCTGCTGGAAACGGCGCGCGAACGGATCGGCAAGCCGGCCAAGCGTCCAATCCTGCAACGGCTGCTGGCCTGGTCCACCCATTTGTGGCCGGTCCGTCAGGTTCTTGCCCGCATCGTGCTGAAGCAGACAGCCGGCCGTGTCCGCAAGGAGCATTACCCTGCGCCGTTCGCACTGATCGAAGTCTGGCGCCGCGGTGGGTCTGACATCGGCCAGCGTCTGATACTGGAGGCCCGGTCTGTAACCCGGCTGGCCGACACCTCGAAGGCGCGCAACCTGATCCGCGTGTTCTTCCTGCGCGAACGCCTCAAGAGTCTGGGGTCGGACGTCGAGCACGACATCGAGCACGTGCATGTCGTCGGTGCAGGCACCATGGGCGGCGACATTGCCGCGTGGAGTGCATTTAAAGGGTTCCAGGTCACACTGCAGGACCGCGAGATGAAATACATCGAGCCGGCCTTGCAGCGCGCCCGCA
>NZ_JAQIBU010000123.1 GCF_027858935.1 Oleiagrimonas sp.
TGCTGGCGCTGATGATGGCCGTGGGGCCGTTCGGCGACACCGAATACACGCCGGCAATGCCGGCCATCAGTCATTCGCTGCACGCCGGCTACGGCATGGTGCAGCTGACCATGACCTCCTACCTGTTCGGATCGGCTGTCAGCCGCCTGCTCTATGGCCCGCTCTCGGACCGCATCGGACGCCGTCCGGTGATGCTGTCCGGTGCGGCAATCCTGCTGCTGGGCGCGGTGGTCTGCCTGCTCAGCTTCAATGTCTGGACGCTGATCGGGGGGCGCCTGGTGCAGGGCATTGGCGCGTGCGCCGGCGGCGTGATTGCAGATGCGGTAGTGCGTGATGCGTTTGCCGCCGACCGCCGCCAGAGTATCTATGCGCGCATCAATGCCGCTTTCGCACTGGCCCCTGCCGTGGGTCCGATTGCCGGCATCTATGCGGTCGAATGGGTGGGCTGGCACGGCAATTTTGGCCTGCTGGTGCTGTTGTCGGCGTTGCTGGTGGCCGTGGTCTGGCTTTTCCTGCCCGAGACCAAGCCGAATCGGGATCGAGACGCACTGCAGCCCGGGACACTGCGACGCCATGTCTTTGAGGTGCTCTCCACGCCTGATTTCGTGCTCTATGCGGTGTTGGGTGGCCTGTGTGTCGGCGTGGTGTACACCGCATTGATCGGTGCGCCGGATCTGGTGCTGACGATCCTGGGCCGTGGCAACTTCGCGATCATGATTGTTTCGGTGGTCATTCTGACAGCGTTCGTCACCGGCGCGGGGATGAGCGCACTGTTCAGTTCACGGGTATCGCCGGATGTGTTTATCGGCGCTGGTCTGGCGGTGTTGCTGGTCGCCTCAGCCGGGTTGATGCTGGTCGCGTTGCTGATCGGAAAACAGGGCACGCTGGCCAACTATCTGACACCGATCGGTGCCTGCTTCGTGGGCGTCGGCCTGGTGGTCCCGGTTTCCACCGCACGAGCCATGGCACCGTTTGATGAAAACACCGGAATGGCCTCCTCGCTGCTGGGCAGCATCCAGATGGGCGTGGCAGCCCTTGGCACGCTGGGCATGGGCCTGCTGCATCAGGGCGCCGGGGAGGATATCCCGATCGTGTTCCTTGCGTTGGCCGGCATGGCCGGGCTTCTATTCATGGGTCATCTTGCATGGCGGGGCTTGTCTGCGCTTCGCGCGGCCTGAGCAGGCAGGCATCTCGACCCGATCCAGTAGAAAGTGCGCCCTCGTGAGGCAGCCCAGTTTTCATCCGATGCCCGGGGCCGGGCATCGGATGGCGACTGTTGAAATGGTTCATCCCCGGCCTTCCGGGCGGGTCTGGAAAACGGCGCGTTGCCCCGGTGGCTGCCGGGTTGATCGCGGACGGCAGCGGGCATCGTCCTCGCCCGTCATGATCAATAGCGTGGGACGGTACTGTCGATCTGCTCTGCCCACGCGTCTATGCCGCCCTCGACATTGTGCACCTGGCTGAACCCGTGTGCGGCAAACTGCTCGGCCACGCCGCGGCTGGACCGGCCGTAATGGCACAGGAACGCTATCGGTGTGTCCTTGGGCAATGCGGCGAAGGCGGCTTCGCCTTCTTCTTCCAGCGAGCGGGCGCCGGCGAACGGGGCCAGCGCGCGCTGGTCGGTCGGACGCACGTCGATCACGGTGATGTCGCCTGCATCCACGCGCTGCTTCAGCTCGCTGACACTGAGATCGTGCACCTCGGTGGCCCCGGGGAATCGCAGGCTCAAGCCTGCACCCTGCATGGTTTCCACCCAGTCGATGACGATGCCTCGCGCACGCTGGGCACTGCCCGGGTCGAGGTGGATCTCGATATCGTTGGCGACCGTGACAATGTCGTGTTCCGAGGCCGGTTGCAGCTGGAAACCGGCATTGTGATCAGCGCTTATCGACAGATGCAGGACCATGCCATGCGCGTCCTTGGTGCCTTCCCGGATGGCTTCGGCGGCCTTGTCGGTGAGCGTGATTTCAGGCGGCGTGCGATCCGGTACCTCGGCGCCAAACAGGGTATGCAGTTCGCCGGAGGCGTACATCTGGCGGACGATGTCGGAACCGCCCACCAGCTCCCCGCCGATGTAAAGCTGCGGAATGGTCGGCCAGTCGCCGAAGACCTTGATGCCCTCGCGGATCTCAGGGTCTTCCAGCACATTGATCGTGTGGTAATCGTCCAGCACGTCGTCCAGCGCGCCGACGGCGGCGGCGGAAAAGCCGCACATGGGCTGTTTGCGGTCGCCCTTCATGAACAGCACCACGCGGTGCGCGTCGAGCAGGGACTGGATGCGTTCGCGGGTGGCGGAATCGAGGGACATGGGGAAATACCGTGATGCGATGGGAAGGGGCCGCCATGATATCGCGAATGCGTTCGCAATCCGATGAGGCGGGCCGTCGCGGTCGGCAGGGGGTTCAGCTGCGCAGTTGCTCGAGCAGGGTGCGTGCCAGCGGCAGCAGACGTTGGCTCCACAGGGTGTACTGTGCGGCGGAGGGGTGCAGGCCGTCTGCAGCCAGCATGTCCGCAGCGTCCCCGCAGGCCCGGGACAATGCGGTCACGTCGGCCCAATGGGCCCCAGCGCGCAGGGTCTGGTCGCGAGCGATACTGTTGAAGGCGTCCACTTGTGCGGCGGTGGCCACGGTGGAATGACCGTTTTCACGAGCAAAGCGGGTTACGCTCCAGTCCGGGATCGAGATCACCATGACCTGCTTGGAGCGATCCCCGGCAAGGTGGACGGCGCGTTGCAACAAGCCAGCGAACTGCTCGCGGTATTGATTCGCGTCGCGGCCGCGATATTGGTTGTTGACACCGATACCCAGGCTGACAAGTGCATAGGGCGGTTGCAGTCCGACCGCGTTCATGCCGGCGGCCAGTTCGTCGGTCGTCCACCCGGTGACGGCAATGATTTGCGGATCCTCGATGGCTTCGCCTTCGGCCCGCAGGGCCTTCGTGACCTGCTGTGGCCAGCGCAGGTCCGCGCACACACCTTCGCCGATGGTGTAGGAGTCGCCCAGCGCCAGGAAAGAGGAAGGTTTACGCGACCGGATCATGACGATCAGGGTACGCGATTCGGGCGCGGACTGCGCGTGGCAACGATGCTTCAGGCCGAGGCGCGCAGTGTGCCAGGGGTTTCCCCGGTCATCCGGTCGAGGACCCGTTCGATGCGCACGAACACCTCGCGCAATTGATCGGGCTCGGGCAGCAGGGTCAGGCGAAGGTGACGGCTTTGCGGAACATTGAAGCTGGACCCGGGTGCAAGCAGCACCGACTCGTCCTCGAGCAGTCGCAGTGCGAACGTATTGTCGTCGAATTCGGGGATCCGGTCGGCGCGCACGGCGGGATAGGCATACATCGCGCCTCTGGGCTTGACCATTTCAAGGTGGGCACTGGTGGCCACGCCATCCAATGCGGCCTGACGCGCGCTGTGCAGGCGTCCGCCAGGGGCCAGCAGCGGACCAATGGTGTCCGGGCCTTCCAGTGCCGGGCGTACCGCCCATTGCGCGGGCACGTTTGCGCACAGCCGAAGCGCGGCAAGCAGCTGCAAGGCATCGCGCAGGCCCGCCGTTCGTGCGGTGCTGCCGGAAAGCGTCATCCAGCCGATGCGGAAGCCGCAGGCGCGATGCACCTTCGACAGACCCGAGAAGGTCAGGCAGGGCACCTGGCCGGCCAACGGTGCGATCGGCTGGAACTCGGTACCGTCATAGACAAGCTCGTCATAAATCTCGTCGCACAACAGCATCAGGCCATGGTGATCGGCCATGGCGACGATCTTTTCCAGCACCTTTCGTGGGTACACGGCGCCGGTCGGGTTGTTGGGGTTGACCAGTACGATCGCCCGGGTGCGCGGACCGATCAGGGATTGGAGCTCGTCCAGGTCCGGCTGATGGTCGTTATCGGCGGTGCATTGATAATAGGTGGCGCGTCCGCCATTGAGGACGGTGGCCGCGCTCCACAAGGGATAGTCGGGACTGGGCAGCAGCACCTCATCGCCGGGATCCAGCAGCGCGCGCAGGGTGATATCGATCAGTTCGCTCACGCCATTGCCGATGAAGGTACGCTCGGGAGTCACGTCGCAAACGCCCCGCGCGTGCTGGCGCGCCACGATGGCGTCGAGCGCCTCGCGGATGCCCTGTTCGCGGGCGTAGCCATCACTCTCGCCCAGATGCGCCTGGATGGCCTCGACCAGGTGCGCGGGGGCGCGGAAGCCGAAACGCCCGGTGTCGCCGATGTTCAGGTGCATGATCGAGGCGCCGTTCGCCTCCATTTCGCGTGCGCGGCGTGCAAGGGTTCCGCGAATTTCGTAGTGAACGTCGACGAGGCGGGAGCTGGAATGGATCGGTTTCACGGGCATGTGCGATCTGGGGGATGTTCGCGCATGCTAGCAGCGCGGCCGGTGAATTTGGGCGCCTGCGAGACCTTCTGGAGGCACAGGCAGGGCATAATCGTGGCATGAGTCCGGTTACCGACATCGACGCGCTGCGCAGCATCGGCTGGCGCGAGGGCGCGCCCGAAGTGCGCGTGGCGCGCGTGGTGGCGCAGCATCGCGCAGGGTACGAGGTGCACGATGGCCACGACGTGTTCGCCGCGCAGCCGGATGGACATTTCCTGAAGCGGCGCATGGATCCGGCCGAGCGCCCCGCAGTGGGCGACTTCGTGCTGCTGGACACGTCGGAGCCGCCGGTGATCGTACGGATCCTGCCGCGCCGTTCCACGCTGACCCGGGCGGCGGCCGGCGAACGCTATGCACGGCAGCTGATCGCCACCAATATCGACTACGTGCTGGTGCTCACCGGCCTGGACGGCGATTTCAATCCGCGCCGCATCGAGCGCTACCTGCTGTTGATCGAGGGCTCCGGCGCGCAACCGGTGGTGCTGCTGACCAAGGCCGACCGCTTCGAGGATGCCGAGGCGCGTTTTGCCACACTGCGCGAACGCCTGCCCGAACGCACGCCCGTGCATGCCATCAACGCCAAGGATGCGAACAGCCTGCAGGTGCTCGGCCACTATCTGCAACCGGGCGACACCGTGGTGCTGGTCGGCTCCTCCGGCGCCGGCAAGTCGACCCTGACCAATACCCTGCTGGGCGAGAAACGCATGGCCACCGGCGCGGTGCGCGGCAACGACAGCCGTGGCCGCCACACCACCACCCACCGCGCACTGCTGCAGCTGCCCGGCGGCGCCTGTCTGATCGACACGCCCGGCATGCGCGAGCTCAAGCTCACCGGGGAGGAGTCGCTGGACCTGGTCGCCGACATCGAGGAACTGGCCCTGCGCTGCCGCTTCGCCGACTGCGCCCACGAGGGCGAGCCGGGCTGCGCGGTGCAGTCCGCCATCGCCGCCGGCGAACTGGACGCCGAGCGCTGGCGCAACTACGTCAAGCTCAAAAGCGAGCGCGAGACCCAGGCGGCGACCCTGGAGGCGCGCCTGAAGCGCCAGGGCCATGCCAAGACGCCCGGCCGCCGGTCGGGCACGCGCGGCCGCGGCGACGCGGACTGAGGCCTCCACGGCCAGTTCCGGGATGACCGGTTTGCCAGCTCGGCGTTGCCGGACGCCGCGCTGGTGCTAGCATGCGTGTTTCGGCCCTTCGTGGCCTCATCTCCCAACTCCTGCAGCCCACATTCCATGTCCAAGATCTCCAAGGAACTCGCACAGGCGGCGCTTGAATATCATCGCCTGCCCCGACCCGGAAAGATCCGCGTTTCGCCGACCACCTCGCTGATCAATCAGCGGGAACTGGCGTTGGCCTATTCGCCGGGCGTGGCGGCGGCCTGCGAAGCCATCGTCGACGACCCGCGCCAGGCCGCCGAACTCACCGTGCGGGCCAACCTGGTGGCGGTGATCACCAATGGCACTGCGGTGCTGGGGCTGGGCAACATCGGACCGCTGGCCGGCAAGCCGGTGATGGAAGGCAAGGGCGTGCTGTTCCAGAAATTCGCCGGTATCGATGTGTTCGACATCGAGCTGGACGAGAACGATCCGGACAAGCTGGTCGACATCATCGCCTCCATGGAGCCGACCTTTGGCGGCATCAACCTGGAGGACATCAAGGCGCCCGAATGCTTCATCGTCGAGAAGAAGCTGCGCGAGCGCATGAAGATCCCGGTGTTTCATGATGACCAGCACGGCACGGCGATCATCGTCGGCGCCGCGGTCATCAATGCCTTGCGCGTGACCGACAAGAAGATCGAGGACGTGCGCCTGGCCACCTCCGGCGTGGGCGCGGCAGGCATCGCCTGCCTTGACATGCTGGTTTCGCTGGGCCTCAAGCCCGAGAATATTCTGGCCGTGGACCGCGACGGGGTGCTCTACAAAGGGCGCGCCAGCCTGGATCCGGACAAACAGCGCTATGCGCGCGACACCGACAAACGCAGCCTGGCCGAAATCATGCAGGGATGCGACATCTTTCTGGGCCTTTCCGCCGGCGGCGTGGTGACGCCGGAGATGGTCGAAACGATGGCCGAAAAGCCGATCATCCTTGCGCTGGCCAATCCGGATCCCGAAATCCTGCCCGAGGACGCACACAAGGTACGTCCGGATTGCATCATCGCGACCGGACGTTCGGACTACCCCAACCAGGTCAACAATGCGCTGTGCTTCCCCTACATCTTCCGGGGTGCGCTGGATGTCGGTGCCACGGTCATCAACGAGGCGATGAAGGTGGCCTGCGTGAATGCCATCGCCGACCTGGCACGGCGCGAGGCCTCGGACGTGGCCGCGCGGGCCTACGGGGGCCGCGTTCCCAGCTTTGGTCCCGAGTATCTGATCCCGCAGCCGTTCGACCCGCGCCTGCTGGTGCAACTGCCGCCAGCCGTGGCCCGGGCCGCCATGGAGTCGGGCGTGGCCGAACGTCCCATCGAGGATCTGGACGCCTACCGTGACCGGCTCTCGCATACGGTCTTCCGCACCGGCCTGACCATGAAGCCGGTGTTCGACCGCGCCAAGGCCGAACCGCAGCGGGTGGCCTTTGCCGAGGGTGAGGAAGAGGTCATTCTTCGCTCGGTGCAGACGGTGGTCGATGAAGGACTGGCCAGGCCGATCCTGATCGGGCGCCCGGACGTGATCGCACAGCGCATCGAACGCGCCGGCTTGCGCCTGGAGCCGGGCCGCGATTTCGAGATGTGCAACATCCATTCCGACCCGCGTTTCGACGACTACTGGCAGCATTACCACCGGCTGATGGAGCGACGCGGCATGACCCCGGCTCATGCCAAGGCCGTGGTGCGTTCGCGCAGTATCGCCATCGCCGCATTGATGGTGGAGCGCGGCGACGCCGATGCCATGATCGGCGGCCTGGTGGGGCAGTACCACCGCAAACTGCGCTACATCACCGATATCATCGGACTGGATGAAGGCGTCAAGCAGGCCTCGGCGATGTCGGCGGTGGCCACCGACAAGGGCGTGTTCTTCTTTCTCGACACCTACGTGCAGGAAAATCCGGATGCCGAACAGATTGCCGAGGCCACGCTGTTGGCGGCCCTCCGGCTGAAACTGTTCGGGATCCAGCCGAAGATTGCATTGCTGTCGCACTCCAATTTCGGCAGTCGTTCCAGCGAGGCCACCTGCAAGATGCGCGATGCGCTGCAGCTGATCCGTGCGCGCTCGCCGAAACTCGAGGTGGAAGGCGAGATGCAGGCGGACGTCGCGCTGGATGCGGATGTGCGTGCGCGCCTGTTTCCCAATTCGCTGTTGTCGGGCAAGGCCAACATGTTCGTGTTTCCCAACCTGGATGCGGCCAACATCGCCTACAACATGACCCGGCACATGACCGACGGCGTGGTGATCGGGCCGATCCTCATGGGCGTGGCCCGACCGGCGCACCTCCTGACGCCGCAGGCCACGGTGCGACGGGTGGTCAACATGACCGCCATGGCCACCGTCGAGGCACAGATTCGCAAGGGTCTGTGGCGCAGCGAGGACTGATCCGGACGGGTCAAACCGGCCGCAAAAGGACGTTCGCGTTGGCGACATGCGGCGCGGGCGGTAAACTTGTTGGACTTGCCATGGCGTAAGCGGCATGGCCATTCGTATTCGATAGCAGTCGATGCCCGTATCCAAGGGTGTCGCGGAGGTAAACCCATGGATCAGATGCAGGACAGTCTCGACCAGGATCTCGACCCCACCGAGACCCGGGAATGGATCGATTCGCTCAGCGCGGTCATCAACGCCGACGGGCCGGAGCGGGCACATTACCTGCTTGATCGCATGGTCGAGACCACCCGTCGCGCGGGCGGATACCTGCCGTTCGACACCACCACCGAATACGTCAACACCATTCCGCCGCACATGGAGGCCAAGAGCCCCGGCGATGCGGCGCTGGAATGGCGCATTCGCTCGATCATCCGCTGGAATGCCATGGCGATGGTGGTGCGTGCCAACCGCAAGCCCGGTGATCTGGGCGGCCACATTGCCAGCTTTGCTTCCAGCGCGACGCTGTACGACGTTGGTTTCAACCACTTCTGGCGCGCGCCCAGTGAAGACCACCCGGGCGACCTGGTGTTTTTCCAGGGGCACTCCAGCCCCGGCATCTACGCGCGATCGTTTCTGGAAGGGCGGCTGAGCAAGGAGCAGATGGATCTGTTCCGGATGGAAGTTGCCGGCAACGGCCAGGGCCTGAGCTCGTACCCGCACCCTTGGCTGATGCCGGAGTACTGGCAGGTGCCGACGGTTTCGATGGGACTGGGTCCGATCCAGGCCATCTACCAGGCGCAGTTCTGGAAGTACCTGGAGCATCGGGGCTTGATGCCCAAGACCGACCGCAAGATCTGGTGTTTCATGGGCGACGGCGAGTGTGACGAGCCCGAGTCGCTGGGCGCCATTGCGCTGGCCGGTCGCGAAAAACTCGACAACCTGGTGTTCGTGATCAACTGCAACCTGCAGCGCCTGGACGGCCCGGTGCGTGGCAACGGCAAGATCATCCAGGAGCTGGAAGGCGGCTTCCGTGGCGCCGGCTGGAACGTGCTCAAGCTGATCTGGGGAAGCTACTGGGATCCGCTCCTGGCACGAGACGACAAGGGCATCCTGCGCAAGCTGATGATGGAAACGCTGGACGGCGAGTACCAGGCTTGCAAGGCCTTCGGTGGCGCCTACACGCGCGAGCATTTCTTCGGCAAGTATCCCGAGACCAAGGCCATGGTGGCCAACCTCTCCGATCAGGACGTCTGGCGCCTGAACCGAGGTGGCCATGATCCGCACAAGGTCTACGCCGCCTACCACACTGCCACCCACACCGAGGGTATGCCCACGGTGATCCTGGCCAAGACGGTCAAGGGGTACGGCATGGGTGATGCCGGTGAATCGCAGAATCCGACCCACCAGCAGAAGAAGCTGGATGACGAGGCCGTGCGCGCCTTCCGCGATCGCTTCAACATCCCGATCGAAGATGACCAGCTCGATGACGTGCCGTACTACCACCCCGGCGTGGACTCGGAAGAAGTGCAGTACATGCTCGAGCGTCGACGTGCCCTGGGCGGCGCCTTGCCGCAGCGCCGGCGCACCTCCGACAAGGAGTTCAAGGCCCCGGACCTGGACTACTACAAGCAGATCACCAAGGGCAGTGGCGATCGCGAAATCTCCACCACCATGGCGCTGGTCCGCGGCATCAACCTGCTGCTTCGCGACAAGCAGATCGGGCCTCGCGTGGTCCCGATCGTGGCCGATGAGGCGCGCACTTTCGGCATGGAGGGCATGTTCCGGCAAATCGGCATCTATGCGCCGGAAGGCCAGAAGTACCGCCCGCAGGACGCCGACCAGTTGCTCTACTACCGCGAGGACGAGAAGGGCCAGGTACTGCAGGAAGGCATCAGCGAGGCCGGCGGCATGAGTGCCTGGATGGCGGCCGCCAGCAGCTATTCGGTCAGCAACCAACCGATGTTGCCGTTCTTCATCTACTACTCGATGTTCGGTTTCCAGCGCATCGGTGACCTGGCCTGGGCCGCGGGCGACATGCGTTCCCGGGGTTTTCTTGTCGGTGGTACCTCCGGACGCACCACCCTCAACGGCGAGGGGCTGCAGCACGAGGATGGCCAGTCGCACCTGCTGGCAGGCGCGATTCCCAACTGCAAGGCCTACGATCCGACCTTCTCGCATGAGGTCGCGATCATCCTGCAGGACGGCGTGCGCAGCATGCTGGCCGATCAGGAGGACGTGTACTACTACCTCACCGTGATGAACGAGAACTACGAGCATCCGGAAATGCCCGAGGGCTGCGCCGAAGGCGTGCTCAAGGGCATGTATCTGCTCCATGACTCGGGCAAGAGCACGACCAAGGGCAAGGGTGCCAGCGTGCCGTGCGTGCAGCTGATGGGTTCGGGCGCGATTTTGCGCGAAGTCATGGCCGCCGCCGATTTGCTGAAGGAGGACTTCGGTGTCGAGGCCGACATCTGGTCTTGCACCAGCTTCACCGAGCTGCGACGCGATGGTTTCGACGTCGAACGCTGGAACCGCATGCACCCCGAAGCCAAGAAGCCGCGCCAGGCCTACCTGAGCGCATGCCTGGAAGGTCGCAAGGGGCCTGTGGTGGCTGCCACCGACTATGTGCGGGAATTTGCCGACCAGGTGCGCGCTTTCATGCCGGACGGTCGGCACTACACCGCGCTGGGCACGGACGGGTTTGGCCGCAGCGACACCCGGGCGCACTTGCGTGGGTTCTTCGAGGTCGACCGCTACTGGGTCGCCCATGCGGCGCTGGCAGCACTGGCGCGCGAGGGCGAAGTCACCGCCAAGGATGTGGCGAGGGCCATCAAGCAGTACAAGCTGGATCCGGAAAAACCCAACCCGGCCACCGTCTGATCAGCATTGCACCGGACCTCCCCGGGTCGGGGCATCCCGGACTTGATCGGAGGACGTCGATCTGGGCTAGAATGGCCATGCGTGTCGGATCAGGCCTACAGCACAATGGGTATTAATCCGGCATACACCGCGTCGGGTGAGGCGCACACTGAACCTGTCTTGAAGATCATGGCTTGGATGAGCTGACCGTTGGTCCACCCACAGGATGTTTGGGAGATCGTCTTGACGCACGCAAACCGGCGAGTCGGCGGCAAGGATGCCCGCCGACCCACCCAAACTGGATCGCGCACGAGATGATGCAGCGGATTGTCTACAGAATCACGCGTCGTGATGACATGTGGGCCATGCGCTGCATGGCTGAGTCCATGGGCTCGTTCATGTCACGTGAGCGCGCTATTCGATTCGCCTGCCTCTTGGCACAGCGCAATTACCAGTCCAACGGCCGCCCGGCCGTTGTCCGCCTGTATGACGGCGATGATCCAGTCGACATCCTGTTGCTTGGCGAAAAGGATCCCGCCGCCAACGCGCTGGCCTGGATCCGGCGCGTCAGCGCGTTGCGCAAATTGCATGAGGATGAGCAGGGATCGGTGGGAACATCCTCCCGCGTCGCCTGAACCCCTGCATGTAGCGCTGTTTCGCGTTACCAGACGTTGTTCCCGTCAAGCTCCCGGCCAGATCACGCCTTGCGTGCGTTGTGAGGCGCGGCACCTGCTGCGTTCCCTGCATGCAAGTTGCCGCACGCTCACGCCGCCGGCCGGGGTCAATAACGCCAGCTTTTCAGGTCCGCCCCCTTGGGTGCGCGCCGGTCCATGAAATCGACCATGCGCTGCAGCAGATCGCTGCCGCGTGGCCCCCAGCAATGCGGCGCCATGGGCTGGAACACCACGGTGGCGTCGGCCTTGGGGTGCGTCGTGTGCTTGAGGAAGGCATCCATCATGCGCACGCCCATGTTGAGGTAGTAGGTGTCCATGTCGCCGACGTAAATGTGCAGCTTTCCGGCCAGTTGTGTTCCGATCTCCGGCCATCGCTTGGAAAGGATGTGGCGCAGATCGTAATGCTGCTTCCAGTAGGCGGCGACGTTGTGGTCGATGACGCCCGTGCGCTTGTTCCAGATTCGCTGTGGATAGCCGTCCTTGCCCACAGGGCCGAATGTGGCCTCCCAGATGTCCCACTGGCCGCCGGAACGTGAATGATCGCCCACGGCCAGCTCATAGTGGTTCTCGTCTTTCATCATCGAGGTGATGTTGCCGTCGGTCTTGCGCGTGTCAGGGCGCTCCACGCGGACCCAGCCATGCTGCTTGTAGTACGCGTTCTTGTCCTTGTAGATGTTTACGATCTGGTGGTAGCGAAAGTCCAGCGAGTCCGGACATTCGGCAAAGCTGCCGCCGTAGAAACGGGGGTGGAACACCTGCAGTGCCACCGCGATCCAGCCGCCGGTGGATCCGCCGGTGAGCTGGCGCGCCCAGGGCTTGCCGATGACGCGGAACCGCGACTCGATTGCGGGAATCAGTTCCTTTTGTATGGCGTCACCGTAGGGGCCGTCATTGGCCGAGTTCACGGCATAGGAGTCGTCGTAGTATGGGGATGGGTGCTGAAGCGTCACCACGATCACGCGCGGGGTGTTGTCGGCCAGCCAGTACTTGCGGAACTTTGAATGTGGCCGGTCAAAGCCCATGGGCGCATGCAGCGAGAAGTGGCCCTGGTCATAGATGATCGGGTATTTCACATCGGGATGACTGGCGTAGCCGCGCGGCAGCAGCACCGTGGCGCCTAGGTCGATCGGGTGGCCCCACCACTTGCTCAGGATCGCGCTGCGGATCCGGAATCGTTTCACGTATTGAGTGTCGGGTGGAATCTTCACCGGCGGGATGATGTGGTCGGCGAGTAACTTGATCGGCGTGCTGGAGTGGGGATCGAAGTGCACCTTCGCCGGCGTGCCGTAGATGTTGCCGGGCGAGTGCTTCCAGTCCTGGCCCTCCCAGTGGTCCATGTGCATCCACACCGTATGCCCGTCAGCGCGCTTGAAACGGGTGTAGATATTGACGAATGGCTGCATCCAGTAGTCACCGGCCGGCAAGTCGGCGAGGCTGGTGACGGGGGCACCGAAGTCGGACGCGTCAATTACGGCATCCTGACCCGGCTGCAGTGCCGTGACGTTGTGCCCGAACAGCGGCACGCCCGTGGGCTGGGTCTGCTCGATCGGCGGCGTCGCGTCGCTGCGGCTGATGGCGACGTAGACGCGGCCGGTGATCGGTGCAGCGTGGGCCTGGCGACTGAAGCGGATCTCGATGCGCGGACCATGCGCATTCGCTGCTTTTGCGCAGGTCAGCGGCAGGGACAGCATCAGTGCGCACACCAGCAATGCGAAGGGACGTAAGGTCATGCGAGCCTCGTTGGCAGCGGCGGGGATGGGCATCCCCGGGATATGTTTTCCGATGGTACACGAGCAGCCCTGGTAACCGTGTCACTGAGGCGCGGACTAGGTTGCTTCCTCGCCGGGAGCCTGTCGTGGTGTTTCCAGCGTCTGGCGCTGCCGCAGCACAGGGAACATCCACATCCACAGACCCACCACCAGCAGCGTGCCGAGTCCGCCGATCACCGCGGAGCCGACCGCGCCCACCCAGGCGGCGAGCAGGCCGGACTCGAACTCGCCCAGCTGGTTGGACGTGTTGATGAAGATCGAGTTGACTGCACTCACGCGACCGCGCATGGCGTCGGGTGTATCCAGTTGCACCAGCGCGCCGCGGATGACCATGCTGACCATGTCGAAGGCGCCCAGCGCCGCCAGCGCCAGCAGCGACAGCCACAGCATGTCCGAAAGCGCGAATACCAGGGTGGACAGGCCGAAGGCCGCGACACAGGCGAACATGATCATGCCGACCCGGCGCTTCATGGCGTGATGCGCCAACCATACCGACATCAACAGCGCGCCGACTGCAGGCGCCGCACGGAGCAGGCCCAGACCCCAGGGCCCGGTATGCAGGATGTCGCGTGCGAAGATCGGAAGAAGCGCCGTGGCTCCACCCAGCAGCACTGCAAACAGGTCCAGCGAAATGACTCCGAGAATCGCCGGGCGCGCGCGAATGAACCCGACGCCGGCGAATACCGTCCTTAGCGTGGCCGGCTCCCTTCGCGGTGGACGGTGGTCGTAGCGCAGACTGGCCAGCAGCAGCAGCGAGAGGAGATAGAGTACGGCGGCGCTGGCGTAGACCACATCCGGACCGGCCACATAGAGGAAACCGCCCACCGCAGGTCCGGCGATCATCGCCACCTGTCCGGCGGAGGCATTCATGGCCATGGCGCGCGGAAGTACGGATTCGGGCACCAGGCCCGGGACCATCGCCTGGCGCGTGGGGAACTCGAATGCGCGTGCCAACCCGATCAGGAACAGCAGGCACAGAATCGTTTTCTCGTCCAGCCAGTGCATCCAGCTGCCCGTGGCCAGAGCCGTGATCGCCAACCACTCCAGGATCTGACAGACCACCACGATTCGACGACGATCGAACTGGTCGGCCACATGGCCGGCCGGCAAGGCCATCAACAGGGAAGGCACGAACTGCACCAGTCCGACCAGGCCCAGGTCGAACGCGCTTCCAGTCAGTGCATAGATCTGCCAGCCCACCGCCACCGAGAGCATCTGAAAGCCAAAACCGGACGCGAGTCGCGCCCCCCAGAAATGCACGAAGGCCGGGTAAGCGCGCAGGAGCTCGCTGTTTGCGGAGGATGGATTTGGAGGCATGCGGGAAAGAACCCTGCGGGTCGGTTCAGCGTAGCGGCTATGTTAGACTGGACTGATAAGTATAGTAATTAAAATCCCCACGACACACCCCCTCACATGGAGAATGCAACATGCTGAAGACTCCCGCTTGGGCCGCTCCGTCCGCCACCCAGCCCATCGAGCCGTTCGCGATCGAGCGTCGCGAGCCCGGTCCGCACGAAGTGTTGATCGACATCCGCTATTGCGGCGTGTGCCACTCGGATATCCACATGGCCCGTGATGAGTGGGGCGGCGGCAACTTCCCGATGGTGCCTGGGCACGAAATCGTCGGGGATGTGGTCAAGGTCGGTGACAAGGTCGAGAAGTATGCTGTCGGCGATACCGTCGGCGTGGGCTGCTTCGTGGATTCATGCCGCCACTGCGAGGCTTGCAAGGATGGCGAGGAGCAGTTCTGCAGCAACGGCATGAGCGTGACCTACGGCGGGTTCGAGCGCACTGACGGCAAGCTCGACAAGAGCCGCCCGACGTTCGGCGGCTACTCGACCCGCATCACCGTGGACGAGAACTACGTGCTGCGCGTGCCCGGGAGCATTCCGCTGGAACGCGCCGCACCGCTGCTGTGTGCCGGCATCACGACCTATTCGCCACTGCGTCGTTTCAACGTCAAGTCCGGCGACAAGGTCGCCGTGGTCGGTCTGGGTGGCCTGGGCCACATGGGCGTGAAGCTGGCCAAGGCCATGGGCGCACACGTGACCGTGCTCAGCCATTCACCGGGTAAGCACGACAGCGCCCTGGAGCTGGGCGCAGACGATTTCGTCGTGACCCGCGAGGAAGACGCGTTCGAGAAAAATGCCGGTCGCTTCGACTTTATCCTCGATACCGTGTCGGCTGGACATGACTACAATGCCTATCTCGGATTGTTGCGTCGTGGCGGCACCATGGTGCTGGTTGGCCTGCCGGAGCCGCAGGCCCTGGCTGCCGGTTCACTGATCCTCGGCCGCAAGCAGCTGACCGGCTCGCTGATTGGCGGCATCGCCGAGACCCAGGAAATGCTCGACTTCTGCGCCGAACACGGCGTGGCCTCGGACGTCGAAGTGATTGCCATGGACCAGATCAACGAAGCCTACGAGCGCATGATCCGCGGTGATGTGCGTTACCGTTTCGTGATCGATATCGAGAGCCTGCGCAAGGCGGGCTGATCCCTGCCCCCGCCATGCGCAGATGCACTTGAGCTGCGTCATGGCGGGGGCTATCGTTGCCTCAAGGACCCGCAGCGAGGCAAGGCCATGAACATTCGAACGTGCATCCCGGCCGTCATGGCGACATGTCTGGCTGGTTGCGCCTCGCTGGCCGCTTCGAATCTGACGAACGCTCGCGCGGACCAGTATCAGGCTGCGGCCGGCAAGCCGGTCTCTTCCATGTACCTGGTCGATCGAAACTTCTATTCCTGGAATGCGATCAACGATCATCAGATCGTGGCCTTTGTCACCCGGAAGAAAGCGTACCTGCTGGACTTGCCGCCTTGCCCGGGACTGGTTCAGTCCAGTGCCATTTCCTATACATCGCAAATGAACCGGGTCAGCGTCAACTTCGACAGCATCACCACCGAACGCGGCGGCGTCCCGTGTAAGATCCGCAGCATCCGCCCGATCAATCTGGATATGATCCACGGAGCGCAGACGCATGCAGCGACGCACGGTCAGGCGAGTTCCAAGCCGGTGGATCGTCACGATTGAGGATGTACCGGCTGAAGGCCGGCACCACAGCCGATACACTGGATGGACTGGCGGCGCGTCCGTCGATCCGGAGCAGATTCGATGCATTCATCCAGCTTGCGCCGCGTAGCGGCATTGATGGTCCTCGGTGCAGCACTCGGCGCGTGTTCCAGAGGCCCCACGCCCCAGCAGCAGGCGGCGCAACACAAGGCGGCTACAGAGGCCCAGGCCAGTAAGGTTCTGGACTCGTACCACCAGATGATCAAGATGGACAGTTACAGTCTGGCGGTGCCGCTGGGCGAAGAAATCCTGTCCAAGTACCCCGGCACCAAGGCGGCTGCTGTGGTCAAGGCCAATCTGGATCAGATTCGCGCCAAGGCCCAGGCCAAAGCCGCGGCCCTGCGCCTGAAACGCCTGTGGGTGTACCAGGTCGCGCCCATGGGGGGCGGCACGCAAAGCACGGCGGCCATCCAGGTCAGCAAGCCACCGGCGCTGGATATGCGGTTGATCTTGCGCCGACATACCCAGTGGGGACTGAGCGTGTTCCTGTATGCCGAGGGCAGCAACGGGTTCATCTGCAAGGGACGGTGCAGCGTCCCCGTGCAGTTCGATGAGCACAAGATGCATTTCAAGGCCTACGTGCCGCAGGGTGGACGTCCGGCGCTGATGTTCAACCATGAAAAGGCGTTCATCGCGCAACTGCAGAAGGCCAAGGTGTTGCGCATCAAGGTGCGCATGAAGGGCCAGGGTGAGCGCGACCTGATGTTCGAGGTCGGTGGCTTCGATCCCTCCAGTTGGAAGCCGCTCCCGGGCAAGTGACTCTCCGCCAAGCACGGGTCGGTGGCGGGATCGCAATGTCCGGCGTTCCCGTATCCGGCCTCATCCTTGCCGGCATCCGGCTCAGTGCAGCACCAGACGCTCGGTCAGTCGGGTCAGGGGATATTGCACCCCGGCATGGATGCGTGGCGGCAGGTCCAGTGGCTTGAGCAGCATCTTCACGGTCATCTCGGCCGGCAGATTGCGTTTGATCAGTTGATAGATGCGCGAGCTGGCTTGTGCGAAAGCGACCGGGTCGGCGTTGAGCTCCGGATGCCGCCATGCGAACACGTGCCGCAGGGCGATGTCGCCGTCCTCGTTGCGGATCTCCTTAAGGCGCCGGTACAACGCGCCGAGGATGCGCCAGCGCCCATTGTGCTCGCGTTCCTCGTAGACACGGAAATACTTGTAGAAATGACTGTAGTGGCGCACTTCATCACTTTTGATGTGCCCGGTCAGCTGTTTCAGCACGGGCTCCTCGGTCTGTGTGTGGATTGCGCGATAGAGACTGGCGGTCCCCGTCTCGACCACGCAGCGTGCGGCCAGTTCAAGGCCGCGCCGTTCCTCCAGGTTTTCGCTGGTGCATACTCGGCGGTATTCGTCGAAGAAGCCGGCGAATGCGCGATCCCAGTCGAAACCGGGCCAGGCGTGACGCACATAGGAAGCCAGCGCGCGGCCATGTTGCAACTCCTCCTGTTCCCACTGCTGGCCCAGCCAGTCCTGTACGGCCGGGTCGCCAGCGTAATGCTTGACCAGGTTGCGGGTATACAGGTCCGAGCCGCTCTCGATGAAGGAGGAAGCGCAGATCAGGCAGATCAGGTCATCGTCGGCAAGAGCCTTGGTGGCATCGAAAAGGGAAAAGTCGATGTCCTCGAGTTTCCATGGAAGCGCGGTGCCTTGGTTCATGATCGAATCCTCTGCTCCTGTCTGGGCGCAAGTGCGCTGCGCCGTACGAGCTTGCCGATCAGCATAGCCATGACCTGGGTGGACTTGCCAGCGTCTATCGGGCTTGCGTTCAGTGAACGATGGTGACCGGCACGCGAGCGCTGTTCAGGATCTCATGCGAGACCGAGCCGACCAGCCAGCGCGCCAGTGCGCCGCGATCGTTGTGTCCGATCACCATGTGATCGATGTCGTGGGCGG
>NZ_JAQIBU010000150.1 GCF_027858935.1 Oleiagrimonas sp.
GAAGCGGCTGGGAACAAACAGGTCACCCAGCACCACGCCCGCATTGGCCGTGAATGGCATGTCCGGAAGTCCTTTCCCGGCCTCGATCAACGCCACCTCGGCGCGCGCCGACAGCGCCTTGTGCAGCGCGTCCCATTGTTCCCGTGCATGACTGTGGTGAACCTTGTCGACCTGGTCTTCCATCCAGGGATTGATCACGTAGGCGACCTCGAAATGGGTCGGCGGACACATCAGGAACTTGGGGCGAGCCGTCATGCAGCGATCCTCGGAAACAAAATTGAAGTCTAAGGAATCATGATGAATGAATGGTTGCAAGCTGCAGATCGTCCACACGCGCCTGGTTGCTGTCCACGCAGAAACGCAGAGCACGGAAAGCGTGGCTCAATGCGCCCTGGAAACAGACCGTCTCGGCGCTTTTCCGACCGATACGACCCTCATCCGCAGCCGTCTGGTCCAGAGGTGGGCATGCAACGGGATCCGTCCACGGTATCGTCCCTCCGTTTCCGGGTCTTCATCAGCTACAGCCACCGGGACAAGGTCTGGGCTGACTGGCTGCACAAGACGCTTGAACCCTATGCCATCCCCAAGCGGCTGGTCGGCGAAGTCACGCAAGTCGGCCCCGTTCCCCGCCGCCTGACGCCGATCTTCCGCGACCGCGACGAGCTGGCCAGCGCCCATGACCTCGGTGCCAAGGACAACAAAGCGCTGGCGCAGTCGGCCAACCTGATCGTGATCTGCTCGCCCCGCTCCGCCGCTTCGCGCTGGGTCGACGAGGAAGTGCTGTCTTTCAGGCGCCTGGGTCGCGGCGAGCGCATCTTCTGCCTGGTCGTCGATGGCGAACCCAACGCCAGTGCCCTGCCCGGCCAGAGCGCCGAGGAATGTTTCTCCCCGACCCTGCGCCATGCTGTGGATGCAAGGGGCGTGCTGACCGATCGTCCCGCCGAGCCGATCCCGGCTGACGCAGCTTTTCGAATGTCGGCACCAGCTCAGACGAGCGCAAGAGCGGGGCGTCCACCAGGCAGGGAAAGTCAGGGCCATGAACTGCGCGCAGTCGAGCCATTCGCGCAACGCCAGCGCATGCCGCAACGAGACGCCCCTGTTCTTGACCTCGGTCTAAACGGTCGTTCCGGACAAAGTTGACAATATCGGGCCCCTTCCACGATTCATCGCCCCCCGGAGCACCCCATGTCCGCTGCCTCATACAAGACCCTCACCCACGATCTCAATCAGGCCCTGGCCACCTTCCGCAGCGAACAGCCCGAGACCATGACCGGCTTCTCGGCAACCGCCAAGGCGGCGCTGGCGCCAGGTGCCCTTTCGGCCGAGCACAAGGAATTGATGGCACTTGCCATCGGCATCGCCACGCACTGCGAAGGCTGCATCGGTTTTCACGTCAAGACACTGGTGCGCATGGGTGTACCGCGCGAGCAATTCATGGAAATGCTGGCAGTGGCCGTATACATGGGCGGTGGCCCATCGCTGATGTACGCCGCCGAGGCGGTGCGCGCCCATGAGCAATTCAGCGAACCCGGCTGAGGCACGCGGCTAGGAAGCTGTCACCGATGCCGGCCGCACGCGGGGCGTACCGGTTTCGTCGACCATCGACTCGGGCAGGTTGCGCGGACGGTAGTGCGGATCGCCGGCGATGCGCTGGAACACCGAACTGTGCACCATGGCGCCGTTCGGGATGAACCTGGGCTTCTGTTTCGGCGACAGGCTCCAGTGCGGCTTGAAGCGACCGTTGCCCGGTTCGCGCCGCCATACCCGTCGCGGAACCCACTGCGCCAGCTTCCAGCCCGGCTTGTCCACTTCATCGTGCATCGGCGCCAACGGGTCGGGGGCCGTCACCGGCCCCGGCGCGGCCCCGGATGACGGCAGCACCAGGGCAATCCGTTGCGGATCGATCAGAAGGTCGTACTGCTCGGCCTCGGCCATCATCCAGGCCAGCGCGATCTTGGCCAGCCCGCTTTCGGATTCCGGATAGCCACCGCCGATATCACCATGCACGCCGGCGAACCAGACCTGCCTGACGTCGGTGGCCTGCTTCGAGGACGACCACAGGTTGCTGCGGAAAAACTTGCGCCGCTCGTCGATGGACACGGCGTGGCGTACCGTCTGCACGCT
>NZ_JAQIBU010000099.1 GCF_027858935.1 Oleiagrimonas sp.
GCCGCGTTGATCGACAAACGGGCAGCATCGGCGATGCCGACGCTGATCCTGGGGCCGATGCTGCGTTACGTCGGAGAGACCGAAGCGACGGTCTGGGTCGAGATCGACGGCGCCTGTGAGGTTGAAATCCTCGGCCACAGCGCGCCGACCTTCGAGGTCGAGGGCCACCACTACGCCATGGTGTACATGTCCGACCTGGCACCGGCGACCCGGCACGAATACACCGTCCGGATCAATGGCGTACCGGCATGGCCCGAGCCGGATTCACCCTATCCGCCGAGCGTCATCCAGACCTTCGACGCCGAAACGCCGTTGCGGATCGCGTTCGGCTCCTGCCGGGTGGCGATGCCGCACCATCCGCCGTACACGTTGACCCATGCCGAGGTGGGCACGCAGGGCTTCGAGGTCGATACCCTGCGTGCGCTGGCCTTCCGCATGCGTGCCGAGTTGCCGCAGGATTGGCCACATGCGTTGCTGATGATCGGCGATCAGGTCTATGCCGACGAGGTTTCCCCTGAACTGCTCGACTTCATCCGCTCGCGGCGCGATATCAGCCAGCCGCCCGGCGAGGGCGTGGCCGATTTCGAGGAATACACCCGGCTGTATCGCGACTCCTGGGGACAGCCGGACATCCGCTGGCTGCTGTCGACGGTTCCCAGCGCGATGATCTTCGACGACCACGACGTCAACGACGACTGGAACATCTCGCATGCATGGGTGCAGGAGATGCGCGCCACGAAGTGGTGGGACAAGCGCATCGTGGCCGGGTTCATGTCCTACTGGATCTACCAGCACCTGGGCAACCTGTCGCCCAAGGAGTTGCACGAAGACGAAATGTTCAAGCTTGTGCACGCATCCAGGGACAATGACGGTGTGCAGGCCGACGACTTCGGCCAGCAGTTACGCGCGTTCGCCTTCAAGGCGGACCGGTCGCCGGACAGCTATCGTTGGAGTTTCCACCGCGACTTCGGCGATGTGCGCCTGGTCGTGGTGGATTCGCGGGCGGGACGCATGCTCGGGCCGGGCCGGCGCGACATGCTCGACGAGAAGGAGTGGAAATGGATCGAGTCGCACCTGAGTGGCGATTTCGAGCACCTGCTGCTCGGCACATCGCTGCCGGTGCTGCTCGGGCACGGCATCCATTACCTGGAGGCCTGGAACGAAGCGATCTGCGCCGGCGCCTGGGGGCACTGGTTCGCAGGCAAGGGCGAGCGCATGCGCCGCGCTCTGGACCTGGAGCACTGGAGCGCCTTCCAGACGTCGTTCCGGCGGATCGTCAGACTGATCGGGTCGGTCGCTGCAGGCGAGCGTGGTCGCGCACCCCATACGCTTACGGTGCTGTCCGGCGATGTTCACCATGTCTATCTGGCGCAGGCCGGATTCCCGCAGTCGCCCGGTCACAGCGCGGTCTATCAGGCGGTGTGTTCCCCATTTCGCAATCCGCTGGGTCCACGCGACCGGCGCATCATGCGCGCCGGCTGGTCCGGTGTGATCGGGGCACTCGCCAAGGCCATTGCACGCCTGGCTGGCGTCAAGCCGGCGGGCGTGGACTGGCACTTGTGTCACGACAAGCCCTGGTTCGACAACCAGATCGCCACCCTGGAGCTGACCGGCCCCCAGGCATCGATCCGCTTCGAGAAAAGCCCGCCTGGCAATGACACGCGACCCTGCCTCGAAGAGGTGTTCCGATATCACCTGGACAAGGCGGACGGCACGTAGCCCGTCCGCGGCCGAGGCGGTTCAGCCCTGAGCCGGGCTTTACTTTTTTCAATGGGCGCTAAATTGAAGAATGTGCACTCAGCTGCAGTGCAATTATCGGCTCGACGCGTCGACTCCAACGGGGTGAGTCCGCATGCCTCCGCGTACAAGATGAGTTCTTCGCGATCCTGTGAAGTTGTGGCGCATCGATGTCACGGTGGGGGCCGGCCTCGCCCGATGACTTCAACATCCCAGGTATCCCCCACGGCACTCCAGAATTACCTGACCCAGTAGGTACGCATGCCTCTCAGGTTTTAACAGCTTGAACGCACTCTCATCCGGGCGCGTCGTGGCCGCAAGACAGGCCGCGACCCGAAGCTGTCACTCAAACACGTCACCGGAAGCCATATGTTTTCCGTTCCGGGCTGGTGAATAACGCGATGTCAACGTCCGAGCTATGACCAGCGCAAGAATGATGCCGGCCAGCGTGAGTAACATCTCAATCGGAACCTGTTTGTCGTATAGCTTGATCAACATTTCGCGCAAGGCAAACACAATGGTCACATCAAGCAGCGCTGAAAGTCTGACGTGCCTCGTTCGCGCGTAGCCCATGAAGGTGTTGAACAACTCCATCACGACGAACACGTCCAGCACGTTGCCGATCAGTGTCCTGAAACCGGACTCGACATCGGCGTGGCCGATCAACGTCTCGACGATCGCCTTGAGGTTCACAAGAACGTCAAAGAAGGACAGCAGGAGCAACACAAGCATCACAAACACCAAGCCAATGACGATGAAATCGATCGCCCGGTCGTAAAGTGCGAATATCCAGTGTTTGATTTGCAGCAGCCCCGCTTTCCT
>NZ_JAQIBU010000113.1 GCF_027858935.1 Oleiagrimonas sp.
GCATTGCTGGAGATTTCGTGATGATGCGCATGATCGTGTGCATGGGATGCATGGTCGGCGCTTGTGTCGAGAGGCTTGGTGTCGTTCATCGGCGGCACTATGGAAGTTGAACGCAGAGCATAAGCATTAGTGCGCTTGTTATGACATGACATGCCGGCTCATGCGTAAGGTTATGCTTGCCCGATGCGCTCCCTGCACGCCGCCGGTGTCGACATCTTCGCTCGCATTGCCCTTTGGTCACGTGGCGAACCCCTGCTGCTGACCATGCTCGGGTTGAACCTCGTTCTGGGCGTGGTCGATCCGCGCCCCTTCAGGGACTGGCTGCAGTGGCTCGATATGCCAACCCTGGCCAGCCTGCTGGCCTTGCTGGTCGTGGCCCAGGGGATACGCACCAGCGGACTGGTCCAGAAACTGGCGCGGCACATGCTGCGGTTCATGACAAATCGGCGCACGCTGGTGTTGGTCCTGATGGGACTGGCTGCGGTCTCAGCGATGCTGCTGACCAACGATGTCAGCCTGTTCCTGATTCTTCCCCTGACCCTGGCGTTGTGCGAAGGGGTTGCACTGCCGCGCGTGCGCGTGGTGGTCCTGGTCGCTCTGGCAGTGAATGCGGGAGCCGCGCTCAGCCCGATCGGCAACCCCCAGAATCTCATGCTGTGGCGGGCATCCGGTGCAGGCATGGGGCATTTCGTGGCGGCCATGGCGCCGACGGTGGCGATCATGCTGCTGGTCCTGCTCGCGGCCACCTGGTGGCTGGTGAAGGGGGGCGCGTTGCATCCGATCGAACCTCCGCAACAGGGCACGCGGCTGGATGTGCGCCTGGGCGGGATGTCACTGGTCCTGCTGCTGGTCCTGCTCGGGCTGCTGCAGATGGGTCTTGTCTGGTGGGCACTGGTGCTGGTGCTTGTCGTGTTTGGATGGCAGCGGCCCCACGTGATCGGCAGCGTGGACTGGAGCTTGCTGGCCATCATCGCATTGATGCTGATGGGACTGGGTCATCTGGTCGAGATCCCATTCGTGCGAGCGTGGCTCGGACAGCTGGATTGGGGCCATCCATCCGTGGTCTACGTCAGCGGTATCGTGCTTTCCCAGGCCATAAGCAACGTGCCGGCAACAGTGGCCCTGTTGCATCGTGCGCCGGACCCGATGCACCTGGCCATGGCCGTGAATATTGGAGGCAGCGGGCTTGCCATCGGCTCGCTGGCCAACCTGATTGCACTGCGTCTGGAAGGCAGCCGCAGGATCTGGCGTACCTTTCACCTGATCTCGGTGCCCTACCTTCTGGTGGTCGCTACGTTGGCATGGTGGTTGCTGTGATTTTGTCCGGTCCGTGCGGTCGCTGCGCTGAAATGCACTGCCGGCTGAACAGGGTTCGGCGGTTTTGCCTTTGCTCCATGCCATGTTCATGCGCCGCATGTTTTCATGGCTTTCAGTGGCGCATGTTTTTTCGCGCCAATGATTCCTTCCAGCAATGTGAGGTGGAGCATGCAATCGGACCGTATCAAGGGTGAGTGAAAACAACTCAAGGGACATTTCAAGTCGGAGTGGGGCAAGTTGACCGACGACGATCTGGATGTTCTCACCGGACACCGCGATTACCTTGTCGGCAAGATCCAGGAACGGTACGGCATCGCCAAGCAAGAAGCCGAACGCCAGGTCGACCGGTTTGAGGTCAAGACCTGAATGCGGCGATGACGCATTCACCATGCTTCGATGAAAAGGCCGCGTGAGCGATCACGCGGCCTTATTTCATGTGCACTAAACCCTTGACTCTTGACCAAGGTCAAGGGTTTAGACTGGCTGCATGGAAACTGCCAAACGATCCGCCTTCAGCATCGGTGTGGCCGCCCGGGAAGCCGGTGTGGGCGTCGATACCATTCGCTATTACGAGCGCCAGGGGCTTTTGCCGCAGGCGCCACGTCGACCATCAGGCTATCGCGAGTACGGTCCCGATGCAGTGGCGCAATTGCTTTTCATTCGCCGTGCCAAGGAACTTGGGTTCAGTTTGGACGACATTCGCGAGCTGCTGGCATTGTCCACCGACCGCGAGAAGGGGGTGGCCGGCGTCAAGGCGCGTGCCCAGAACCGCCTGCGGGATGTCGAGCAACGAATCCACGAGTTGGGCCGGGTTCAGCGTGGACTGAAGAAGCTCATCGAGGCCTGTCCCGGCCACGGTGATCTGGCGCAATGCCCAATCCTGAAATCGCTTGCCTCCAGGGAGGATGCATGAACACGAGCACGCACGAGCAGGACAGCCCCAGGATCGCCTTTGCCGTGGATGACGGCCACGCCATCGATCCCAATTGCGGCATGCGCGTGGATACCGGATCGCCACGCCACCTCGATCACGAGGGTAAACGCTATTTCTTCTGCGGCGATGGTTGCCGCGACAAGTTCGAGGCCGATCCTGCGGCCATCCGCGCCAAGGGACGCCACCGCGAGATCGAAAAGCGGCGCATGGATCCGGTGTGCGGCATGTCCACCGATCCCGAAAAACCCCGCCACAGCGCCGTACACGACGAACACACCTATCACTTCTGTTCGGCCGGCTGCCGCGAGAAGTTCCAGGCCGATCCGTCGCGTTACCTGGAAGCCGCGCCGGCTCCGGCACCCGCGCCGCCGGGGGCCATCTACACCTGTCCGATGCATCCCGAAATCGAGCAGGAAGGTCCGGGCGATTGTCCCAAGTGCGGCATGGCCCTGGAGCCGATGATGCCCAGTGCGGACGACGATGATGACGGCGATATCCGCGCCATGAGTCGCCGCTTCTGGACCCTGGTTGCCCTGACTGTGCCGGTGGTGGTGATCGCGATGGGCCCGCATCTGACGGGGTTGCAGTGGCCCGCAGTGTGGCGTACTCCGCTGCGCTGGAGCGAGGCGCTGCTGGCTTCGGTGATCGTGCTCTGGGGCGGGGCGGCATTCTTCAAGCGCGGCTGGAATTCGCTCAAGCCGTGGAACCCGAACATGTACACCCTGATTGCGCTGGGCACCGGTGTCGCCTGGTTATACAGCGCCGTGGCCTTTCTGTTGCCGGGGCTGTTTCCGGCCGGCTTCCGGGAGCATGGCCATGTTGCGGTCTATTTCGAGTCGGCGGCCTCCATCGTCACCCTGGTTTCGCTGGGCGATTTTCTCGAGTTCCGCGCGCGCCGACGCACCGGCGATGCGCTCAAGGCCCTGCTCAACCTGGCACCGAAGACTGCACGCCGCATCGATGCCGACGGCAGCGAGCACGATGTGTCGCTGGATACGGTCACGGTGGGTGATGTGCTGCGGGTGCGACCGGGGGAGAAGGTGCCGGTCGACGGCGAGGTCACCGGTGGTGAAAGCCACATCGACGAATCCATGCTGACCGGCGAGCCGATTCCCGTGGCCAAAGGTACGGGCGATAGGGTGACGGGAGGAACCGTCAACAAGGACGGTGCCCTGACCATGCGCGCGGGCAAGGTCGGCAGCGACACCATGCTCTCGCAGATCGTCGCGCTGGTGGCCAAGGCCCAGCGCAGCAAGGCGCCGCTGCAGCGGATCGCGGACAAGGTCGCGGCCTGGTTCGTGCCCTCCGTGGTCAGCGTGGCGGCACTGGCCTTTCTGGTCTGGGCCTTCGTGGGTCCCGAACCGCGTCTGGCGCATGCGCTGATCGCCGCAGTCTCGGTGCTGGTGATCGCCTGCCCATGTGCACTGGGACTGGCCACGCCGATCTCGATCATGGTCGCCAGTGGGCGTGGTGCACAGCACGGCGTGTTGTTCCGCGATGCCGGCGCGATCGAATCGCTGCGTGACGTCGATACGCTGGTCATGGACAAGACCGGCACCCTGACCGAAGGCCGTCCCTCGCTGCGCAGCCTGGTGACCTGTGGCGAGCTTTCACGCGAGGATGCGCTGGGGCTGGCGGCGGCACTGGAACAGCCCAGTGAGCATCCGCTGGCGCGGGCCGTGCTGGCCGGCGCGAAAGACGAGGGCCTGCCCATTCCCTCGCTCGAGGATTTCAAGGCCGTGGCCGGGCAGGGCGTGAGCGGGCGCGTCGACGGACGAACCGTGGCGCTGGGCAACCATGCCCTGATGCAGGGCTTGGGCGTGGATATGCCTGCGGATCGCCAGCAGCAGGCGGAGCGCCTGCGCGAGGACGGCTCGACCGTGATGTTTCTCGCGGCCGATGGCGAGGTGGTCGCGTTGCTGGCCATTGCCGACCGCATCAAGGACGGCGCGGCGAAAGCGATTGCCGCCCTGCATGGCGAAGGGCTGCGCTTGCTGATGTTGACGGGCGACAACGCCACCACGGCGCAGGCCGTGGCCCGTGAGCTGGGCATCGACGATGTCCGCGCCGGCGTCTCGCCCAGTGAAAAGTCCGACGCCGTCAAGGCGCTGCGGGCCCAGGGGCGTCGCGTGGCCATGGCCGGCGACGGCATCAACGATGCACCGGCCCTGGCCGAGGCGGACGTGGGCATCGCCATGGGCAGCGGCACCGACGTGGCCATGGAGAGCGCCCAGGTGACCCTGGTACGCGGTGACCTCGCTGGCCTGGTGCGCGCCCGCGCATTGTCGCGGGCCACGGTGCGCAACATCCACCAGAACCTGTTCTTCGCTTTTGTCTACAACGCGCTTGGCGTGCCGCTGGCCGCGGGCGTGCTGTATCCCGTGTTCGGCATTTTGTTGTCGCCGATGATCGCGGCGCTGGCGATGAGCCTGTCCTCGGTGTCGGTGGTGTCGAACGC
>NZ_JAQIBU010000167.1 GCF_027858935.1 Oleiagrimonas sp.
ATCAAGGACCTGGCCACCAAGGCAAGTTTCGAGGAAATCGCACATCTGCTGATTCACGGGCGCCTGCCGACCTGGTCCGAACTCAATGCCTACCGTGCACGTCTTGCGCGCCTGCGCGGCCTGCCGCAGCCGGTCAAGGCCGTGCTGGAGCAACTTCCCGCCGCCACCCATCCGATGGACGTGCTGCGCACCGGCTGCTCGGCACTGGGCACGGTGTTGCCGGAAAAGGACGACCACAATGTCGCTGGCGCACGCGAGATCGCCGATCGCCTGATCGCAAGTTTCGGTTCCATGCTGCTGTACTGGTATCACTTCCGCCAGAACGGAAAGCGCATCGAGACCGAAACCGAGGACGAGTCCATCGCCGGCCATTTCCTGCACCTGCTGCACGGCAAGCCGGCCACGGAACTGCAGACGCAGTCGCTGGACAGGTCGCTGATCCTGTACGCCGAGCACGAGTTCAATGCATCGACCTTCACGGCGCGCGTGATTGCAGGCACCGGTTCGGACATCTATTCCTCGATCACGGGTGCCATCGGTGCGTTGCGCGGGCCCAAGCATGGCGGCGCCAACGAGGTGGCGATGGAGATCATCAGCCGCTACCGCGATGCCGACGAGGCCGAGGCCGACATTCGCAAGCGCGTGGCCAACAAGGAAATCGTGATCGGCTTCGGCCATCCGGTCTACACCATCGGTGATCCGCGCAACCCGATCATCAAGGAGATCAGCCGCAAGCTGTGCCAGGAGGGCGGCAACATGCGCCTGTTCGAGATCTCCGAGCGGATCGAGAAGGTGATGATGGAACTGAAGAGCATGTTCCCCAACCTGGACTGGTACAGCGCCTCGGCGTATCACATGATGGGCGTGCCGACGGCCATGTTCACGCCGTTGTTCGTGATTGCGCGCACCACCGGCTGGAGTGCACACGTGATGGAACAGCGCGACGACCGCAAGATCATCCGTCCCAGCGCCAACTATATTGGTCCCGAGGATCAGTCCTTCCAGCCCATCGAGAAGCGCTGACTGTACCCGGGCGATGTCGGTCGGTCCCGGGGCGGACCGACATCGCCATTCGACAGAGGCTCCGCCCATGGGGTTGACGAACGTGCAGGGCATGCAGGGACTGGGTGCGTGGTCAGCCGTGCCGTCGATATCCACGGGTTACGGGCACTGGGGCATCAATGTGATCGTGGTGGTGGCCACGGTGGCCGCCGTCAGCGCGTGTGTCCTGCTGCACTACGAGGCATTGACGCTGCTGTCCCGCAGCTTGGCGCGCATGGGTACCAGCAAGCGTCGGCGGGTGTTGCGCGGCATCTTTGGCGTCTTGGTGGTGCATGTGGCCGAAATCTGGATCTTCGGCCTGACCCTGTTCACCCTGATATTCCTCGATCCCCGCTTCGGTGCCGTCAGCGGCATCTCGTCGAATTCCCTGTTGGACAACGTCTACTTTTCCGCGGTCACCTTTTCCACGGTGGGCTTCGGTGACGTGATCCCTCTCGGGCCGATCCGTTTCCTGGTCGGAACAGAGGCATTGGCCGGCTTTGTGCTGATCACCTGGTCGGCGTCGTTCACTTATCTTGAAATGGAGCGGTACTGGCGTCGTGACTGATGCGCGCGCGATTGATTGACATCAATTGCCGCCTGGCCCGGACCGTGCATCATGCCGCAACCATGTAACGGGAGTCCCGCGATGTACAAGACTGTGCTCGTCGCCACCGATGGAACCGAAAATTCGCTGACTGCGATTCGGGATGCCGTAGCATTGGCCGCTTCCCTGGGCGCCTCCCTGGTGGGCGTGCATGTGGCGCCTCCGCTCCGCTTCTACGCCGCCAGCCCGGCCGACGCAGCGCTTGGTCTGGAAGAGGATTACGAGCGCAGCTGTCGCGAGGCTGCCGAGCAGTATCTCGAACAGGTGCAAGTGGCTGCCGAGGCCGCTGATGTGCCGTGCACCTTGCGTTTCCGATTCGGCGAGGAGATCGCCGACGGCATCCTCGGCGTGGCCGCGGAAGATGCCTGCGACGTGCTGGTCATGGCTTCGCGCGGTCGAGGCAACCTGGCCTCGCTGCTGCTGGGCAGCGAGACACGCAAGGTGCTTTCACACGCCCGCTTGCCGGTGCTGGTGGTGCGCTGATCCGGCAGGCCGCATCCTGCAATGGACGCGGCGTCGAATCATTCGAGCCTCATGCCTGCGCGTCGGCAGGTCAGCGCCGAGGCGCTGACCGATTTCGCGAGGATCACCCGGGACGCGCCGCGATCCCGGTCCGGGGTGCAGCCCGGATGGCAAGCGACCGGGCCCTGTAGCCTTCGGCCTTTCCGGAACCTACTCAGGACAGGCCTTCCGCCTCCAGTGCCTTGCGCACGCCGGCGTCCTCGCGCATGCGCTCGAACCAGGCATTGAGGTGGTCCAGGCCGGCAAGGTCGATGCCCATGGCCCGCGCCCAGCGGGTCATCACGAACAGATAGGCATCGGCGCCCGAGCGTGTTTCAGCCAGCCATGCATGGCGTGCCAATTGGGTGTCGTTTCGTTCGAACAGGATGCGCAGGGTTGCTTTTGCATTGGCCTTGGTGCGCTCGATCGTTTCCTCGTCCTCGAGATAGCCGGTGGCACCGAACAGCGGCTTGAAGCTTGGGTGCATGTCGGCGTTGAGGAATCCCAGCCAGCGGTTGATTTCGGCACGTGCGCGGGGTGTGCCGTCGCCATGCAGCCCGGTATCGGGAAATCGATCGGCAAGGTAGTTCAGGATGGCTACATTCTGGGTCAGCACCCAGCCTTCGTCCTCGAGTACCGGTACGGCGCCGGCTGGATTGAGCTTCAGGAATTCGGGGGTCTTGATCTCGTCGTGATTGAGCTTCTGCGCCTGATAAGGCTTGCCGATCCATTCAAGGACGATATGACTGGCAAGCGAACACGCGCCGGGCATGGTGTAGAGCTTCATGATGAGCCTCTGTGTGGTGGAAAACCTGAATTCAAGATATGCCGGCACCTGTCGGCTTCATCAAGGGACGCAGGCGAAACACTGCGTTCGCGATGCACCGGTGCAAAGGGGCGCGGGACTACAGGCGGGCCGCCAGTCGCGTGCCCTGGTCGATGGCGCGTTTGGCATCCAGCTCGGCTGCGACATCGGCGCCCCCGATGACATGCGTGGATACTCCTGCCGACGCAAGCGCATCGGCCAGGGATCGGTTCGGCTCCTGTCCGGCGCAGATCACCACGTTGTCCACCTCAAGCACACGCGATTGCTCGCCGATGCGCAGGTGCAGTCCCTGTGCGTCGATCCGCTCGTAACTCACGTCGCCCAGCATCTGCACGCCCTTGCTCTTGAGCGTAGCCCGGTGCACCCATCCGGTGGTCTTGTTCAGACGCTTGCCGGGACGGCCCTCGCTGCGCTGCAAAAGCCAGACCTGGCGAGCGGCTGGTTCGGTCTGGCGGGGCTTAAGACCCCCGGCGTGCGCCATGTTCTCGTCCACGCCCCATTCGGCATTCCAGCGATCGATATCGGTGCCGGGGGCGGGTTTGGGCTGAACCAGGAATTCGGCCACATCAAAGCCGATGCCTCCGGCACCGATGATGGCCACGCGCTGGCCGACCGGGGCGTGGTCACGAAGTACATCGACATAGCTGAGCACCCGCGGGTCATCGTCCCCCGGGATGCTGGTCCTGCGCGGCGTCACGCCGGTGGCCACGACCACGGCGTCGAACTTGCGCAGGTCCTCGACGGTCGCCTCGTGCCCCAGTCGCTGCCGCACGTCGAGGGCTTTCAGTCGATGCTGGAAATAGCGCAGAGTCTCGTCGAACTCTTCCTTGCCGGGGATCTGTCGGGCCATGTTGAACTGGCCGCCGATGCTCTGTGCCCGGTCAAACAGGGTCACGCTGTGACCGCGCTCGGCGAGCGTGGTGGCGCAGGCCATTCCCGCCGGACCGGCACCGACCACGGCGAAGCGCTTGGCCATGATGACCGGCTCAATCCTGAGTTCGGTTTCATGGCAGGCGCGCGGATTGACCAGACAGGTGGCACGCCGGTTGGCGAATACGTGGTCCAGGCAGGCCTGATTGCAGGCAATGCAGGTATTGATGGCGGCCGATCGCCCGGCCCGTGCCTTGGTGACCCAGTCAGGGTCGGCAAGCAACGGCCGGGCCATCGAGACCATGTCGGCGTCACCGTCCGCGAGTATGCGTTCGGCCACATCCGGCATGTTGATGCGGTTGGTGGTGATCAGCGGGATGCCGACCTCGCGCTTCATGCGCGCCGTGACCCAGCGGAACGCGCCACGCGGCACGCTGGTGACAATGGTCGGGACCCGGGTCTCGTGCCAGCCTATACCGGTATTGATGAGCGTGGCTCCGGCGGCTTCGACGGCCTTGGCCAGCTGGACGATCTGATCCCAGTCCTGGCCCCCCTCGACCAGGTCCAGCATCGAAAGGCGATAGATCAGGATGAAATCCGGGCCCACCGCCTCGCGGATGCGTTCGACGATCTCCACCGCGATTCGCATACGCCGGGCGTAACTGCCGCCCCAGGCATCCGTGCGCCGGTTGGTGCGTTCGGCGAGAAACTGATTGATCAGGTAGCCCTCCGATCCCATCACCTCAACGCCGTCGTACCCGGCTTCGCGCGCCAGTCGTGCGCTGCTGACGAAGTTGGCGATCGTTCGTTCCACCCCCCGTGTGCTCAGTGCGCGTGGGGTAAACGGGCTGATCGGCGCCTTGATGCGTGAAGGCGCCACCGAGAGCGGGTGGTAGCCGTAGCGACCGGCGTGCAGGATCTGCATGCAGATGCGACCGTGCTCGTGGTGGACCGCGCGGGTGACCTTGCGGTGCCGCGCCACGTGCCAGGGCATCGACATGCGGCCGCCAAAGGGCTTCAGCCAACCGGCGATGCTTGGTGAAATGCCGCCGGTGACCATCAAGCCCACCTCGCCACGCGCACGCTCGGCGAAAAATGCCGCCAGCTTGTCGTAATCCCCGGCGTGGTCCTCCAGGCCGGTATGCATCGAACCCATCAGCACGCGGTTGGGCAGGGTGCAGAAGCCCAGGTCCAGCGGGCTGAACAGTGCAGGGTAGGCCGTGTCGGTCATGCGCTTGATCCGATCCAAACGATCGTTTGATTATGGACGGGGGCGAGCACGCATGCCAGCACTGCAATGTAATCAGTGGC
>NZ_JAQIBU010000243.1 GCF_027858935.1 Oleiagrimonas sp.
TCCAGCAGTTCGCCGGGGATTTCGGCCAGGAAGCGTGAGGGCCGCGCCATCATCTCGGTGCCGTGCAGGCGACGGGATTCGGCGTAGCACAGCACCAGTTGTTCGCGTGCCCGGGTGATCCCGACGTAGGCCAGGCGGCGCTCTTCCTCCAGGCGGTCCTCCATTTCCACTGAACGCTGGCTGGGGAACAGGCCATCCTCCATGCCCACCAGGAACACGACCGGAAACTCCAGGCCCTTGGCCGAGTGCAGCGTCATCAGCTGCACGCAGTCGTCGCCGCTGTCGCCCTGTCCCTCACCGGCTTCGAGCGCGGCGTGGGAGAGGAATGCAGCCAGTTCCGACAATCCGGCCTCGAGATCCTCGGCGGTCGGTTCAAAGCGACTGGCGACATTGACCAGCTCGTCCAGGTTCTCCAGTCGCGACTCGGCGTTGCCACGACCGTTGTCGCGCTCGTGAAAGTCGCGCAGGCCGGTGCTCTCCAGCACCTGCTCGATCTGCTCGGACAGGGTCAGGCCATCGAAAGTGCGCGCCATGCGGTCGATCAGGCCGAGGAAGTCCTTGACCGCGTTTTTCGCGCGCGCGGCAAGTGCATCGTGGGTCAGTATCCCGAGGCTGGCATCCCACATCGAAGTCGCCTGTACCCGGGCCTCGCGGCGCAGCAGGTCCAGGGTGCGCTGGCCAATGCCGCGCGGTGGCGTGTTGACCGCGCGCTCGAAGGAGGCGTCGTCATGTCGATTGGCGGTCAGGCGCAGGTAGGCCAGTGCATTCTTGATCTCTGCGCGTTCGAAGAAGCGCTGGCCGCCGTAGACCCGGTAGGGCAGATCACGCTGGATCAGCTGTTCCTCGAAATTGCGCGACTGAGCGTTGGAGCGGTACAGGATTGCGCAGTCGCTGGCGCTGCCGCCACCGTCGACATGCGCGAGGATGCGCTCGATCACGAAGCGTGCCTCGTCCTGCTCGTTGTAGGCCGCATACAGTGCAATGCGCTCGCCGTCACCGCCGTCGGTCCACAGGTTCTTGCCCAGGCGCTCGCCGTTGCGTGCGATGACCGCGTTGGCGGCCTTGAGGATGGTGGCGGTGGAGCGGTAGTTCTGTTCCAGGCGGATGGTCCTGGAGCCGGGGAAGTCCTTCAGGAACTGCTGCATGTTCTCCACGCGGGCGCCGCGCCAGCCGTAGATCGACTGGTCGTCGTCACCGACCGCGAACACTCTCCCGGTGTCGCCGGCCAGCACCCGTATCCACGCATATTGCAACGCGTTGGTGTCCTGGAATTCGTCCACCAGCAAGTGCCGCCAGCGTTCGCGATAGTGCGACAGCACTTCGGGATTGTTCAACCACAACTCATGCGCACGCAGGAGCAGCTCGCCGAAATCGACCAGGCCGGCGCGACGGCAGGCGTCCTCGTAGGCGGTGTAGATCTCGATCTGGGTGCGCGTGACCGGATGGTCGTGGTGCTCGATGGCATCGGGCCGCTTGCCATCGTCCTTCCAGTGCGCGATCTGCCAAGCGGCCTGGCGCGGCGGGAAACGGGCCTCGTCCAGCCCCAGGCCCGCGACCACGCGCTTGACCAGTCGTTGCTGGTCGTCGGCATCCAGGATCTGGAAGGTTTCCGGCAGGCCGGCCTCCTTCCAGTGCCGGCGCAGCAGGCGGTGCGCGATACCGTGGAAGGTGCCCACGGTAAGCCCGCGGGTACCTTGTGGCATCAGCGAGTCCAGGCGTGCGCGCATTTCGCCGGCGGCCTTGTTGGTGAAGGTGACGGCAAGGATCGACCACGGTGAGGCCCGTTCGACCTCCGCCAGCCAGGCAATGCGATGCGTGAGCACGCGGGTCTTGCCGGAACCGGCGCCGGCCAGCACCAGGTCGTGGCCGGGCGGCGCGCTGACCGCCTCGCGCTGGGCGACATTGAGCACATCAAGAAGGTGCGAGACATCCATCAGGCCATTGTAGCGTTTGCATGCGCCGGGGGCTGGGCGCGGCATGAAAAAACAGGCCACCCCGCAATCGGGGTGGCCTGGATCCGGTGCAGGGCTTCAGCGCTTGCCGCGAATCAGTCCGACCAGAATCAGTACTCCGCCGACCACCAGGCCGGAGATGCCGACCCACAGCGGAATGGCTTTGTCTTCGGTGGCCTTGAGTGCGTGCGAGCCCACGCTGACTACGGTTTCAGTACTGCTGTAGGAGCCGTTTCCGGCCAGCACCCAGATGCTGGCGACGACCAGGATGATGCCGATCACCAAGAGCACGATACGCATGATTTGTCTCTCCAAGAGTAAGCCCTGTCCGATCATAGCAATGGCAACTGAACCCCGGGTGCGCATGCCGAAAATCGAACCGCTCCAGGAGCTGCACAAAAAAATGCCCCGGAAGCCAAGGGGAGGACTTCCGGGGCGGGGACAGGACTCAGGGGGAGAGTGCCTGTCTCGGGGGGTTCACTCTTGGGAGATGAGTGAGTTGAACGTCGTTGCGTACGTTCAGGAGATTAGATGCGGATGGCGGGCGAAAGTTGCATCCTTGGGCGAAAAAAATTCAGCAACGATTCATGGGCTTCGCAATCAGTGGCTTGCGTCGGAACATCATGCTGAATTGCTCTTCATCACGACTTTCCACGGCTGCTGGCCGCTTCCTGGCAGGCGTGCGCTTGTCGTGCTCCGGTCGCGGTTTCAATGCGCTTCGTCCCAGTTCGCGCCCACACCCGCGTCCACGATCAGCGGAACGGCCAGGTCGGCCGCATCCTGCATGCGTTCGATGACCCCCGCGCGGATCGTGTCCACAGCGTCGGCACGGACCTCGAATACCAGCTCGTCGTGCACCTGCATCAGCATGAGTGCATCGTCGCGTCCGGCCAGCCAGGCATCCACCTTGAGCATGGCGCGCTTGATGATATCGGCAGCAGTGCCCTGCATTGGCGCGTTGATGGCCGCGCGCTCGGCGCCGGCGCGAAGCGCCTGGTTGCGGGCCTTTAGGTTGTCCAGATACAGGCGCCGGCCGAACAGCGTTTCCACGTAGCCGATCTCGTGGGCCTTTTCGCGCGTGTGGTCCATGAACGCCCGCACGCCGGGGTAGCGCGCGAAATAGCGCGCGATGTAGTCGCTGGCCTCGCCGCGATCAATGCCCAGGTTGCGTGCCAGACCGTACGCGCTCATGCCATACATCAGGCCGAAGTTGATGGCCTTGGCGGCGCGCCTCTGGTTGGGTTCGACCGCCTCCAGGTCCACGCCAAAGACCTCCGCGGCGGTGGCGCGATGGATATCGGCGCCTTCGCGAAAGGCCTTGAGCAGGCCCTCATCGCCGGACAGGTGCGCCATGATGCGCAGCTCGATCTGCGAGTAGTCGGCGGCCATCACCACCCAGCCCTCTGGCGCGACAAAGGCCTGGCGTATGCGCCGGCCTTCCTCGGTTCGTACCGGAATGTTCTGCAGGTTGGGGTCGGACGAGGACAGCCGCCCGGTCGCCGCCACCGCCTGGTGGTAGCTGGTGTGCACGCGCCCGGTATCGGGGTGGACCATCTGCGCCAGCTTGTCGGTATAAGTCGATCGCAGCTTGGCCAGACTGCGGTAGTCCAGGATCAGGCGTGGCAGCGGGTGATCGTCGGCGATCGCGTCGAGGGCCTCCTCGTTGGTCGAGGGCGCGCCCTTGGGCGTCTTCACCTTGACCGGGAGGCCCAGTTCGTCGAACAGGATCGCCTGCAGTTGCTTGGGCGAGTCGAGGTTGAATTCACGCCCGGCCTTTGAATAGGCCTCGTGCTGGATCTCCAGCATGCGCTTGCCCAACGCCTGGCTCTGGTGCTTCAGGTTGTCGATGTCGATCAGCACCCCGCGTCGCTCCATCCGCGCCAGCACCGGCACCAACGGCATCTCGATCTCGGTGTAGACGGACTTCAGCCCGGCTTCGGATTCCAGCTTCGGCCACAGCGCGTGGTGCAGGCGCAGGGTGATGTCGGCGTCCTCGGCGGCGTAGTTGCAGGCGGTGTCCAGATCGACCTCGGAGAAACCGATCTGCTTGGCGCCCTTGCCGGCAACCTCGCTGTATTTGACGGTGGTGTAGCCGAGGTAGCGGGCGGCCAGCGAATCCATGTCGTGGCGCGTGGCGGTGGCATTCCAGATGTAGGATTCGAGCATGCTGTCGTGCGCCAGGCCGCGCACGGTGATGCCGTGGCCGGCCAGCACGTTGATGTCGTACTTGCCGTTCTGGGCAAGCTTGCGGCGATCGGGGTCTTCGAGCAGGGGTTTGAGCGCCTGCAGTGTCTTCTCGCGATCCAGCTGTGGTGGGACGCCGGGATAGTCGTGGGCCAGCGGGATGTAGGCGGCCTTGCCGGGCTCGACGGCCAGCGACACGCCGACGATGCGTGCGCGCATGGCGTCCAGCGAGGTGGTTTCCGTATCGAAGGCGATCAGTTCGGCGCTTTCAAGACGCTTGATCAAGGCGTCGAGCTGGTCCTGCGTGGTGACCTTTTGGTATTCGCCCGCGACGGATAGCGCGGCGTCGGGTGTCTTGTCCCCGGTGGCTTCATGCAGGGTCGGCACGGCGGCTGTACTGGTCGGGGCGGCGACGCTATCGCTCTTCGTGCCGTTATCCAGATCCTTCAACGCGGCGCGGAAGTCGAAGCGCGTGTAGAGCTCGCGCAGTTGATCGACATTGGTCTCACGCAGACCAAGGTCGGTGGGTCCGACATCCAGATCGACATCGGTCTTGATGGTGACCAGGTCGCGCGAGAGCGGCAGTTGGCTCAGCGTCGCCCTCAGGTTTTCGCCGATCTTGCCGCCGACCTCATCGGCCCTTTCCATCAGCTGTTCGAGAGAGCTGTATTTCTCCAGCCACTTCGCCGCGGTCTTGGGGCCGCATTTGTCCACGCCCGGTACGTTGTCGACCTTGTCACCGGTCAGGGCCAGGAAGTCGATGATCTGATCCGGCGACACGCCGAATTTGTCCTTCACCGCTGCGGCGTCCATGCGCGTGTTGGTCATGGTGTTGACCAGGCTGATGTGTTCGTCCACCAGTTGCGCAAAGTCCTTGTCGCTGGTGGAGATGATCACATCAATGCCCTGGGCCGCGGCCTGTCGCGCCAGGGTCCCGATCACGTCGTCGGCCTCCACTCCCGGTACGCGCAGGATCGGAAAACCCTGGGCCTCCACAATGTCCAGCATCGGCTGTACCTGACTGCGCAGGTCATCCGGCATCGGTGGTCGATTGGCCTTGTACTGGTCGTACATGTCGTCGCGAAAGGTCGGCCCGGGGGCGTCCTGCACGAAGGCGACGTAGTCGGCGCCGGCCTTCAGCGTGGCGCGCAGCATGTTGACCACCCCGAACAGCGCTCCAGTGGGTTCGCCATCGGCATTGGTCAGCGGCGGCAATGCGTGGAAGGCGCGGTAGAGATACGAGGAACCGTCGATCAGGATCATGCTAGCCATGCACGGGATTCTCTCATGGGTCGTTCACTTTCGCGCAGGGTCCCCGCTGTTATCCTGTGGCTCTGAATCGGAGGTATGTCATGACCCGTTCCCGCGCGCTGCCCTTGCTGGTTCTTGCCGGCCTTTTTCTAACGGCCCAGGTTACAGCCCAGGATGCGAAAGGCTTTGCCCCCCTGCCACCGCCACCGGGTCTGGATGCCGCGGGCGTGAAGTCCCCGCCGGCACCGATCAGCACGGTGCCTGCGCCTGCAGCCAGTGCAGATGCAGCCGTACATCCCGCGCCCTTGCCGCAAGCCACGCGTGATGCCCTGGGCGAGCCGCCGCCGACTGTGGCCGTTCGCAAGGTGGGCCAGAACACCGTGCAGGAATATCGCATCAACGGTCGGCTTTACATGATCCACGTGGTACCCGAGCACGGGTTGCCGCAGACATACATGGCCGATCCCGAAGGTCGTCTGGAGCGCAACCATGGGCAACCCAAGCTGGGGCCTGTGTTCTACACGATCTACCACTGGGACAATCCGCCGAAGAAGTCGGACGCCAGCGGCCAATGAATTCCGGGCTGGCTGGATCCAGTCCGTATGCGCAACATGCTTGACGGACCGCTCACCTTGAAGGGTGTGCCAGGTCAAATTCACGGATACGCAGCCTTTGCCGACACTCCTCCTTGCTGCACATTCGAGCCATAAACCCCTTCCCTCCAAGGGGATTGGGTGCGGTCAAAACAACAGAGTCCTGCAGCACCGACCTGCTCACGCATCACGAATGATGTCGTGAACGCTTCATCAGGTCTGCGCTCGGGTTGGATAGGCCCTTGGCCGGACGTCCCCATGCCCCCTTTGGGGAGCCTTTCCCCTGGAGGGGGTAGGGGTGTTGCCCGGGATTTTCAATGACGGAAGTGGCGCATGTTGGTGAAGACCATCGCCATGTCGTGCTCATCGGCGGCGGCGATGACTTCCTCGTCACGGCGCGAGCCACCCGGCTGGATCACCGCCCGGATGCCTGCTTCAGCAGCGATGTCGATGCCGTCGCGGAAAGGGAAGAACGCGTCCGAGGCCATTACGCTTCCGTGAACATCCAGGCCTGCTTCGGCGGCCTTGATGCCTGCGATGCGGGCCGAGATCACGCGGCTCATCTGCCCGGCACCGATGCCGATGGTGCGGCCATCCCTGGTGTAGACGATGGCGTTGGACTTGACGAACATGGCCACGTGCCAGGCGAACAGCAGGTCGCGCAGCTGGTCGGCGTCGGGCACGCGCTTGCTGACCACCCTGAGGTCGTCCACCAGCAAGGTGTCGCGGTCGGTATCCTGTACCAGCAGACCACCAGCGACATGCTTGTAGTCGAAGCCCGGCAGCGGGGTTTCCGGCCAGGTACCGGTGGCCAGCACGCGCACATTGGGTTTGTCGGTGAAGGCCTCCAGTGCTTCCGGTGCAATGCTCGGAGCGATGACCACCTCGACGAATTGCCGCGCCATGATTTCGCGTGCGGTGGCCGCGTCCAGTTCCTTGTTGAAAGCGATGATGCCGCCGAAGGCCGAGGTCGGATCGCAGGCATGCGCACGGTCATACGCAGCGGTGATGTCGGGCCCCATGGCGACGCCGCAGGGGTTCGCATGCTTGACGATCACGCATGCCGGCACGTTGCTGAAGGCTTTCACGCATTCCAGTGCGGCGTCGGCATCAGCGATGTTGTTGTAGGACAACTCCTTGCCTGCGAGGATGCTGGCGCGCGCCACCGTGCCCTGCTGCGGTCCGTCGGGCTCGATGTACAGGGCGCCACCCTGGTGCGGATTCTCGCCGTAGCGAAGCGTCGACTTGCGCTCGAGCGCTAGATGCAGTGTGGGCGCGAATGGTCCTTCCTGACCCTCGGTGCCAGCACGGGATCCCAGCCAGTCGGCGATCATGCCGTCATACCGCGCGGTGTATGCGAACGCCTTGGCTGCCAGTCGTCGACGCAAAGCGACAGTGGTACCGCCATGCTCGTGCAGGGTCTGGATCAGTTCGGCGTAGTCGGCCGGGTCAACCACCACCAGCACGCGATCATGGTTTTTTGCTGCGGCACGCAGCATGGCGGGCCCGCCGATGTCGATATTCTCGATGGCATCGGCCATGGTGCAGTCGGGCCGCGCGATGGTTTGCGCAAACGGATACAGATTGACGACCAGAAGATCGATCGGTTCGATGCCATGCTCGCTCATCACCGAGTCGTCCACCTTGCGGCGGCCAAGAAGACCGCCGTGTACTTTCGGGTGCAGGGTCTTCACCCGGCCGTCCATGATTTCCGGAAAGCCGGTGACGTCGCTGACCTCGCGCACGGGCAGATGTGCCTCGCGCAAGGTGCGGGCGCTGCCGCCGGTGGAGACCAGTTCGATGCCCAGCGCATCCAGGCCACTGGCAAGATCGGCCAGGCCGTGCTTGTCTGAAACGCTCAACAGGGCGCGCCGGACCGGGATCAGCGTAGGGTCGAACATGGGAATGGCCTTGGTACGTAAACGCAAGAGTATAGCCGCAGCGCAGGGTGCTTCCGAGGGCTGCGCCGGAAGCGCAACGCCGGGCGTGCTCAGATCAGGCCATGAGCCGTGAGCTTCTTGCGCAAGGTGGCGCGATTGATGCCCAGAGCGGTTGCGGCACGACTCTGGTTGCCTTCGTGAAAGGCCATCACCTCGCGCAGCAGGGGGGCCTCGACTTCATCCATGACCAGGGCGAACAGGCCCTCGTGATCGCAATGGTTGTCGCCGATGTCCGTCAGGTACTGATGCACTGTGCGGCTGACACATTCGCTCAGTGCGCTGCACATGGAGGATCCATTCCCTGCTTCGCTGCGTAGCGATCTGACGGCATTCACGTGCATCTTCCCCCGGATTCATCCATGCGCGGCTTGCCCAGAAGGCGCCGCATTTTTCTGAACGGCTGCGCTCGCCTCAGCCGATGGGAACCAGAGCGCGGCATGCTTGCGAGCAAGGCCAGACAGTCTACTCGCGAAGACGAAATTTTTGTAGCGTTGAACGCCATGACCGACCAAAGTCGAGGTCTTGTCCATTGCAATCCGGAGCGGTTGCGCGGTTGCGCCGGGCGAAACTACTGGAATGCGAATTCGAAAGCCACGGCCTTCTTTCCCGGGTCCTGTACCTCGAACATCATGGCCGCGGTCGCACCCGGTGCAAGACCGTCAGCGCGCGTGCTCGGATCGTCGATGTAATCACGCGGGGTGAACCTGCGCATTGCAATCCTGTTTCCATCCAGGTCCGACAGCGTGATGTCGACGACGGGATAGGGTTGCGTGAAGCTCGCGTTATTGCGCACCGTTGCACTGATGATCAGCGCGCCAGGTACGGATGGATGGGGCCGGATGTCCCGCGAAAGCAGCTCGAGCTTGCCGAGGTCGGCTACCGGCGGCAGCGGGCAACCGAGGACTTGGCAGGTCGAGCGCAACAGCGGCCCGGTCTCCGGGTTGTCGACCAGTACACGACGCTCCGCCCACACCAGCTGCACGCCGAGCACCACTGCCAGCACCAGGCAGCCCAGGGCCCAGGCCAGGGTGCGGCGCGGCTGGGTGGGCAGCCGTTGCAGGCGGGCGAACGATGGCAACGGTGCAGGTGATTCGTCCTCTTGACGGGACGCGAACAGGGGCGCTTGTGCGACGACGTCCGTTTCCGCCCGCACCACGCTCATCATCAGCACCGGCGGCGCCGGATTGGTCGGGTGCACGGACAGCGTCTCGTAGGGTCCCTCGGGAAGCTGCTCGGTAAGCGTGACCAGACAGTTGAAGTCGGCGCCGCACTTTCCGCAGCCTACGGTGCCATGCGCCTGCGCCACGGTTTCGGCGTCAAGCGAGAACACGGTCAGACATTCGGGGCACTGGGCGTACATGCTGGCGATTGTATTCGATGCCGGGGGCCAGGCGCCTGCGCTACGAGGATTCAGTCGCGACGGCGTCCGTCGATGCGTATCCAGTCCTCGCGC
>NZ_JAQIBU010000277.1 GCF_027858935.1 Oleiagrimonas sp.
GCCGACGAAGTGGCCCACACGCTGGACGAGAACGCCTTCCAGCAGCCCTTGCTCAATGCACTCAGCCTGCTGCGTGGCGGTACCGTGGCCGCACGCTACGCCAAGCACGCGTTGCCCAACTACGGTGTGTTCGACGAAAAGCGTTATTTCACCCCGGGTACCGAGTCCCGGGTGATCGACGTTGCCGGGGTGCGCGTGGGGTTGTTGATCTGCGAGGACGTCTGGATCGATGCACCGGTGGACGCTGCCTGCGCATCCGGTGCCGAACTGCTGATCGTGCCCAATGCCTCCCCGTACGACCTGGGCAAGGCCGACGAGCGGCTGACGGTGCTGCAGCGTCAGGCCCGGCGTCATGGCGTGGCCATCGCCTACCTCAACGTGGTGGGTGGCCAGGACGATGTGCTGTTTGACGGCGCATCAATCCTGGTCAATGCAGACGGTTCCCTGGCGGCACGTGCACGGTCCTTTGAGGAGGCACTGCTGCATGCACGTTTCGACAGCGCCAGCGGCATGTTCACCACGCAGGATTGGCCGCCGGCCGTGCTCGACGAGCACGCGATACTCTATGCCGGCCTTGTGCGCGGCATCCGCGACTATGTCAACAAGAACGGCTTTCCCGGTGTTCTGCTGGGCCTGTCCGGAGGTATCGATTCGGCGCTGACCGTTGCGCTTGCAGTGGATGCGCTGGGCGCGGATCGGGTCACTGCGGTGATGCTTCCTTCACGCTACACCTCGCAGCTTTCCCTGGACGGAGCGCGTGATCAGGCCCAAGTGCTGGGTGTGGACTATGAGGTGGTGCAGATCGAGCCGGCCTTCGAGACCATGCTGGTGGCGCTTGAGCCGGCTTTCGAAGGCAAACCAGCCGATCTGACCGAGGAGAACCTGCAGTCGCGCATTCGCGGCGCACTGCTCATGGCATTGTCGAACAAGCATCGCCGCCTGTTGCTGGCCACGGGCAACAAGAGCGAGATGGCTGTCGGTTACGCAACCCTGTACGGCGACATGTGTGGTGCCTATGCCCCACTGAAGGATGTCTACAAGACAAGGGTCTATGCCCTTGCGGCCTGGCGCAATGATGCCGCCGCGGCCCGCAGCGAGGGAGCATTGATCCCGCAGGCTGTGATTGATCGCCCGCCATCGGCCGAGCTGCGCGAGGACCAGACGGATCAGGATTCGCTGCCCGACTACCCGACCCTGGACGCGATCCTTGAACGTTTCATCGAGAACGAGCAGTCACGCGCGGCCATTGCCGCGGCCGGTTTCGATGCCGCCACGGTCGACAAGGTGGCCACGTTGGTACTGCGTAACGAGTTCAAGCGTCGCCAGTCTGCTCCCGGACCCAAGGTCACGTCGCGCGCCTTCGGTCGCGAACGCCGCTATCCGATCACCTCCGGCTGGACCTGAGCGGTCCGCCGCTTGTCACCAGGATCAGTGGTGGTTGGTGAACGGAATCATGCGCATCCAGATGGACGCGTAGTGGGGCCAGTTCGGGTCGCTCAGGAACGGGTGATGGGGGTAGTTGAGCTTGAGCACAGCCAGGCTTTGCTGAGCCAGCTTGTCAAGGCCAAGCTTGCGGTAGCTTCGAACCAGAAGCGCCAAGGCATCGCCGGTCTCCGGCGAACGCTGATAATGCTCGATCACGTACTGGGCACGATGCGCCGAAGCCACGTACAGTCGGTGGTGGAAATAGAACTTGGCCACGTTGATCTCGTGCTCGGCCAGACCGTTGCGCAGGTAGATCATGCGCTGGCGGGCGTCAGCGGCGTACTTGCTGCCGGGAAACCGCCGCGTGAGCTGGCTGAAATCGTCAAAGGACTGCAGCCGGTAACCCTGGTCGCGGCGCGACTGGTCCTGGGAGACCAGGCGTTGGACAAAGCCCGAGCTGCGATTGAAATTGATCAGGCCGCGCAGGTAATAGGCATAGTCGATATGCTTGTGCGCCGGATAGGTCTTGATGAACCGGTTTATGGTCGCGTACGCATCTTCGGGATTGTTGTCCTTGTACTGGGCGTAGGCCAGGTCCACCTGAGACTGTTCGTTGTATTTGCCGTAAGGGAAACGTGCGATCAGGCGCTGGTAGGCCTTTTCAGCATTGGCATAGTTCCCGTGGCTGAGCGCGTTGTGGGCAGTCGAGTAGAGCTTGGCCACCGGCAACGTGTCGTAGTTTGCACGGGTGCGAAAAAGCGAGCAGGACGCCAGCAGAAGGACCGCAGTAATGAGGCTGAATATCTTGAGAACGCGCATATAAGGACAGTCGGATGCTTGAGCAAAGGGCCATGATAGCGGAAACCGGCTGCCGGCCGGTGGGTCGGACATGAGCATGGTGGATCATCGGGCCCAGGTGCCACTGGACGAGGCAGGTCGACGTTTGGACCAGGCGCTGGCGGCAATGTTCCCGCAATACTCGCGTACGCGGCTGAGCGGCTGGGTGCGCGATGGCGCGGTCACGCTCGATGGCGCCGTAGTGGCTCCGCGCCATCGGCTGCAGGGCGGGGAGCAGGTCGAGCTGCACGCCGAGCTGGCAGAAGAGGTTCCATTGGAGCCACAGCCGATTGCCCTGGACGTGCGTTACCGCGATGACGACCTGCTGGTGCTGGAAAAGCCGGCTGGACTGGTCGTCCACCCGGGTGCGGGCAATGCCGACGGCACCTTGCAGAATGCCTTGCTGCACCTTGACCCGAGACTGGTGGAACTGCCGCGTGCCGGCATCGTTCATCGGCTCGACAAGGACACTTCCGGCCTGATGGTGGTGGCCTGCTCCATGGCCGCGCATACCGCTCTGGTGGCGATGTTGGCGCGGCATGAGGTCGAGCGCCAGTATGTCGCCGTGGTGCGCGGGTCGCTGATCGCAGGGGGTACCGTGGATGCACCTCTTGGACGCCATGCAGTCGATCGCCTGCGCCAGGCCGTGCGCGACACGCATAGCGGCAAGCGTGC
>NZ_JAQIBU010000298.1 GCF_027858935.1 Oleiagrimonas sp.
TCGTTCAATGGCCGCCTGCGCGACGAATGCCTTAACGAGCACTGGTTTCCCAGTCTGTTGCACGCACGTGCTGAGATCGAACGCTGGCGTCGGGAATACAACGAGGAGCGGCCGAAGAAAGCATTGGGCGGGCTGACGCCCGCTGCCTACGCTAAGCAGTTAAAGTGAACCTGGACTCTAAACCGTCCCGCTACTGAAAGCGGGGGGACGTCGTCTGGATGCATGGGCACCCCGGATGCGCTTTGCTTATCCGGGCTACGGCGCTGCCGATGACCGTTGGAGACAAACCTGGTCGAGGGCATCCATAAGGAAATCAAGGTCATCAACTGCATGGCCCATGGCTACCGGGACTGCGCTTACTTCTTCCTCAAAATCAAGGCCGCCTTCCCCGGGAAAGCGCGATGAACCAAAAAAAAGACCCTGCCTTGCGGCAGGGTCTCTGGGGATGATCCGACAGTGCGGATCCTAACGCTCGTTACTTGCCGAACTTGTAGTTGGCCTCGAGATACATGGTGCGGCCGAATACGTTGTAGTTGCTTGTGTTGTAGGGCACTCCGGTGGTACCCGAGTAGCTGTGGTCCACGGGAGGCATGGTGTTGAACACGTTGTTGACCAGGAACGACAACTTCAGTGCCTTGGTCACCTGGTAACGCAGGGTGGCATTGGTCAAGGTCCACGGAGACAGGCTGCCGGAAAGAGGATTCGTGTAGGAATCCTGTGTGGTGGCGTAGTAGTTGGGGCTGCTGCCATAGCGATCCACATAGATGGATGCCCCCCACTTGTTCCTGCGCCAGTCCAGGGTCACGTTCGCCTTGGTCTTGAAGTCGGTGCTGTAGTACGGATGGCGAAGCAGGTCGATCTTCGGGTCCCCCGGATAACGCTGCAGCTTGTGCTTCAAGGTATCTGAGTAGGACGCATTGACCGCCATTGAGCCCAGCGTATCCAGACCGAAGCGCCAGCTGGCGTGCGCGATCAGGTTGTCGGTGACTTCGTTGGATACATTCACCTTCGGCGTGAAGATCTGCACCACGTTGCCGAGATTGTCGCGGGTCACATCGGCCAGAGCATTCACGCATGTGGGCGAATTGATATTGATGTTGCCGGTGCGGCACTCGTATTCGGTCAGCATCAGGCCCGCCGGGCTGGCCTGCCGGACTTCATTGCTGATGTCGGTGTGGTACAAGTCGACGCTGAAGTTCAGGGCCGCAGTCGGCGCCCAGACCACACCGTAGGACCAGACCTTGGCGTTGATCGGCTTCAGGTTGACGTTACCTGCCTGTTGGCCGAAAACCTGGGTCTGCGAGTAGCGCGTCGGACACTGGCCGACATTCGCCGGGTCATAACCCAACAGCGAGCAGTTGTAGTAATCAGGCACGTACGTGTAATACCCGCTCTTGGCCTGGAACAGGTCCGACAGACTCGGTGCCTTGAATGCGCGCCCATAGCGTGCACGTAAAAGCAGGGAATCGAACGGACGGTACTCAAGACCCGCCATGTAGGTGTTCTTGGTCAAGGTCCTGCCTGCCGCCTTGTAGGCATCGTGACGACCCGAAATATCCAGCGTCACCTGCTTCAGCAACGGCATTTTCAATTCGGTGGTCAGTGCATAACGGCTGCGATGACCATGGCCCTGCACGTCCGTCTGGCCCCATACGCTCCCATTGAGCAAGCCCGGATCGGGCGTGTAGGCCCAGCCTGAATTGCCGCCTTCGGCGACCACGGCGACCCCAGCATCACCGCCGGGCAGACTGAACAGTGTCCCGTCCGTGATCTGGGCACGCAGCAGGTTGTCCCAGGTCTTGGAGCGGGTCGGGACGTAGCCGGTGAAACTATTGAAGTCACTGACCGAGATCGGCGAAAAGAACTTCTTGTAATTCGGCGAGTAGGTCGGATAGTAGTTGAAGAACGGATCCGGACCCAGATTCGGGCCGAGCATGGCCTTGAAATAATTCTCGATCGGGTTGAAGAAGCGCACGAAGTTATTGACCTTCAGATGCTCCTCGCTGTGGGTGATGCTGACGTCGTAGTCCCAGTCCGAGTTGCCGATCATGCCGTTGCCGCCAAGGGTCACAAAGAGCGAGTGATCCACCTGGTGATTCATGGTGTTTGCATAACCACCCGTCTCCTCCGGCGCGAAGACCTTCTGCAGGGCCACAATGTCATTCACGTTCGGGTCGTAGAACGGCCCGGTGTAGAATCCGCTGCTCCAGAAGGTGTAATTGGATCCGACCGACCAGCTGGTGTCAGACAGGTTGTAGAGAGCATCGGAGTACAGCTGCAGGTTCTCGTTCACATCATAGGTGATGTGCGTGTAGCCCTCGTACGATTTCTTCTGGTTCTTGATGGTCTGGTAGCCCACGTCCTTCAGCGAACCGCAATACGGGCCCTGGCCGGGACGATTGGCATACGTCACCGTGCCGCCGAAAAGGCTGCTGTCATTTTTGCACTGCGCGGGATCCAGCAGGTAGTTGCTGTTCCCGAGCAGGCTGTATTCGACCGCATCAAAGCCTGGGTAGGAGGGGCTTCGACCATGCTGAAACTTTTGGCTGGTCAGGGCACGGTTATAGCCCCAGACCGGCTTGTTGTTGTCGAACTGGAAACCGGCCAGGACTTTCAGCTTGCCCCATTGCCAGCTGTCGGCGCCCGAAAGGCGCTGGGTCTCGCCGCCGCCGCCGGAGGTCCAGCCATAGCGAGCATCGAGCGTGGGCGCATCCAGATGGTCCTTGAGCACGATGTTGATCACGCCCGCGATGGCATCCGAACCGTACAGTGACGACTGGCCACCAGGCAGGATGTCGATGTGGTCGACAAGATCAGTCGGAATGCCCGCGATGTTGTTGAACACGTCGCTGCCGTTGTAAAGGGCCGGGAAGTGGCCCATCGGTCGACCGTTGATCAGGTATTTCACGTAGCCGGGCTTCAATCCGAACAGACTGACCGTCTCCGCGCCCTGGGTGAACGAGGCCGAGGACTGCTGGCCCTGCACCGAACCGGTGGCGAATGAGGTGGATTGCAACGCCTCGGCGACCGTGCTGAAGCCACGGATCTTCATGTCATTGGCGGTGATCGTGGTGATCGGCGTGGCCGTCTCTATTTCAGTCTGTGGAATCAGAGAACCGGTCACGATTACCGACTGCAGCCGTTTGGCCTTCTTGTTTTTTTTGTTCTTTTTGCTCTTGGCATCCGTGCTGGACTGCGATTGTCCGGATGCGCCCTGTGCAGACATGGGCGAAAAACCCGCCGCTGAAGTGCTGGTGCTGCCTGCCCATGTGGGCGAGGCCCACACGAGCACGGCACCCATTGCCACACTCAATATCTTGCGATTCATCGAGAACCCCCAAAAAGTAATCCTGTGCCATCGCGTACTCATGCAGCGATGGTCGTACGGGCATCATTGCCCTTCCCTTGCGTAAACGCTGTCACTCAGCTGTCAACACAGTGTCACGCTTACCCCTCAACAAAATCACGCTCTTTTAACGATCTGTCAACCCCATGTGAGGATTTTCCATATGTGACTTTCGTCACATATTTGCCGTCCCGAGGTCGGGTTGCGCTGTATGCTCACGAGCTGGCCAAGCAGCGATTCTGTTTTGCAGCTGACCGTCTTCAGTGCTTGCAAGATTTCCGTTCGTGCTATTAGTCGCCAATCCTCCAATCACGTCGAGATAAGTCCATGCAAGGTTTCGTCTTGCTCCTGGCGCTCGGCGCACTGCTTAGTACGGGCGCGTCACACGCGACTCCAGCATCCACCCCAGGCAATCGTTCCATGGACCCCTACCTTTGGCTGGAAAAAACCCACGGCGAACGCGCCATGAGGTTTGTTCACCAGCAAAATGCCATCACCGAGAAACGTTTTGCCGACAACACGCAGTTCAACACTACGCGCGACCAGATCCTCGCAGTGATGAATTCCGATGCGCGCATCCCTTACGTGTCGTGCAGGGGCAACGACCTGTACAACTTCTGGAAGGATGCCGACCATCCGCGCGGCATCTGGCGCCGCACCACGCTGGCTGAATACCGCAAGGCCGACCCGAAATGGGACGTGCTGCTGGACGTCGACGCGCTGGGCAAGGCCGAGGGCCATAAATGGGTCTTCAAGGGTGCGCAGTGCCTGAAACCCGAATACACGCGATGCCTGGTGGAGCTTTCGCCCGACGGCGGCGATGCAGTCGAGGTGCGTGAGTTCGACATTCCGACACGCTCGTTCGTGAAGGACGGTTTCCATCTGCGCACGGCCAAGACCCAGGTCGGCTGGATCGACCACGACCACATCTTCGTCGGCACCGATTTCGGCCCCGGATCCATGACTGCCTCCAGCTACCCGCGCATCGCCAAGCGCTGGACGCGGGGCACCCCGATCGAGGCGGCCGAGACGGTCTACGCCGGCAAGACCACGGACCTGGCAGTGAGTGCCTCGCACGACGAGATGCCCGGCTTCCAGCGCGATTTCGTGCACGTGGCCAAGGACTTTTTCCACAGCGAAACTTTCCAGCTCAAGGACGGCACCCTGCACAAGCTGGTCGTCCCTGCCGACGCCGAGGCCGATGTGCACCGCCAGTGGCTGTTGGTGCAGACCAAGTCACCCTGGACCACCGGCGGCATCACCTGGCCGGCCGGCGCGCTGCTGGTGACGAAGTTCGACGCCTTCATGGCCGGCAAGCGAAACTTCACCGCCCTGTTCACGCCCGACGCGCATACCGCGCTGTCGTCCTACAGCTGGACCCGGCATCACCTGATCCTGGGCACGCTGAAAGACGTCCAGAGCCGGCTTGAGGTCCTGACACCGGGTGCCGACGGCCACTGGTCACGCATGCCCCTGGCCGGCGCGCCGGCGCTGAGCACGGTCAGCGTGGTCGACACCGACCCCGACCACTCCGACGCCTACTGGCTGGACGTGACCGGGTTCCTGACCCCGTCCACGCTGGAGCGCGGCGTGATCGGCAAGCACGCGCCCGAAAGCATCAAGCGCGAACCGGCGTTCTTCGATGCTTCGAAGTTCACGGTGAGCCAGCATTTCGCCACCTCGAAGGACGGCACCCGTGTGCCGTACTTCGAGATCGCCCCCAAAGGCATCAAGCTGGATGGCTCCAACCGCACCCTGCTGTATGGCTACGGCGGATTCGAGGTCTCGCTCCTGCCGCATTACAGTGGCAGCGTGGGTCGTGCCTGGCTGGAAAGGGGTGGCGTCTACGTGGTCGCCAATATCCGCGGCGGCGGCGAGTATGGCCCACGCTGGCACCGTGCCGCATTGAATGCCCATCGTCCCAGGGCCTACCAGGACTTTGCCGCCGTCGCCCGCGACCTGATCCGGCGTGGCGTGACCTCGCCGGCCCACCTGGGTGCCGAGGGCGGCAGCAACGGCGGCTTGCTGGTCGGCAACATGCTGGTCAGTTATCCCAGGCTGTTCGGCGCCATCGCCTGCGAAGTACCGCTGCTGGACATGAAGCGCTACATTCATCTTGACGCTGGCGCATCCTGGGTCGGTGAATACGGCAATCCGGACGATCCGAAGCAGTGGGCCTACATCAAGACTTTCTCGCCCTATCAGTTGGTCAAGCGCGGGCAGGATTATCCCCCGGTGCTGTTCTACACCACCACCAGCGACGACCGCGTGGGCCCGGCGCAGGCACGCAAGATGGCCGCGAAGATGGAAGGCATGGGCTACACCAACGTGTGGTTCTACGAGAACACCGA
>NZ_JAQIBU010000302.1 GCF_027858935.1 Oleiagrimonas sp.
AAAAATGCGGGGCCAATTTCCATGTGATCCAGGGAGTGGCATGCATCAAAGCAACGTGCCGAGGATCGGAGACTCAAACATGAACCCAGATATATCAAAAGAAATGCCTGAGACAGTCATAGACATCGCGGCGCATCTCGCGGGTCCGACGGTGCGCATCAGCGCACCGCAGTGTTCGTGCGCGACCAGCCTTGAACAGGTGGAATCAGCCTGGGGGTTGGTCTATGAAAACTATTCACATATGGGGCTGATCGACGAAAACCCGTTTGGCCTCCATGCCGTTCCCACTGCGGTGGGACCGCATGCATGCGTGATATGGGGGCCGGAAGGGCCGAGAGTTGGCTATACCATGACCCTATTCCGCGACAATCCGATGGGGCTCGCGCTTGATAGCGTATATTCACCCTATCTGGATGAACTGCGTCGAAATGGACGCCGGCTGCTTGAGGTGGGGATGCTGGCAGATCGTCGTCAGTCCATATCACGTGGCGTCGGCGCCCTGTTCAGCATGATGCGCTGGGGCATATATTTTGGATTGCACAACGATTTGACAGATATTGTCATCGGTGTGCATCCGCGGCATGCCGGGTTCTACATCCGTTGTTACGGCTTCGAAGCATTTGCACCGCCGACAAACTACGCCTTGGTACGAAACAACCCGGTCGTTCTCCTGCGCCTGCCTCTGCTCGAGGCCATGGCGGCAGTCGCGTTGCCACGAGGTCTCGCTGATGCGCGCGACAACCCACTACCCGAGAGTGTGTTCTCGCATCGCTTCGCGTTTGAGCCGAAGCAACTGCGTGGTTCCCTGATCGCGGGCTTTTTGAAAGCCCGATATGGTGTAGACCCGAGCCGGAAGGCGAATTCGGCTGCAGCCTAGCACTCCTGTGGGAGCCCTGTAATCTGCCGGCATGCCTCAGGCCTGATGTCCTACGGCGAGGCCTGCGATCAGATGCTGTGCGGTTTGCCCCGACACTGTGCTGAGCAACGAGGTGCGTATCGAGCTCAGCCGGCCTGATTCACTCCATGCTCGCAACCTCAGGCTGGTGCCGTGCACCCTATTTTTCCTGGCGTCCGTGGGTCAGCAGACCAAGGCGATTGCGGCGCAGTTGAGCCTCGCGCGGCTGCGGATCGCGCGTAGTCGCGTACGCTGTGTCCAGCGCTGACTGACCGGTACCGAGCGCGAGCGACCGCGTGGCGCATCGCCATCGCAGATCGACGTGACCTGGCCTGCGGCAACTGCATCAGCGTCGATTCCTGCCTCCGCACCTGGCAGACGAAGCAACCGGGCCATCACCCGGCCTGATCCTCGCCGACCCACGCAGAACGACATCATGGGTCCGTATATCGCAAACCAGAAGATCCGGCTGATGAAGCGCAGGTGCATCAAACCGGTCGGCGCGCGCATCCTGGTGCCGGGCCAGGCATTCAAGGAAATCTGCCCGGAGCTTCGCAATACCCACCAACGCACTGTTCGACTCGATTGAGCAACTGCAGGACAAGATCACGGCATGGCTATGGACGTCCAATCCCGAGCTTGCGAACTTGGCACTTGCTGGCATCGCGCCGAGACAGAATCTGGAACTTGCCGCATGGATCCACTTTCTGGAGCCCGTTAAAACCGCAGGTATTTGTAATGTGTCACGGACAAGCTGTGTCGGGGAAAGATCCGTGCCACCTGCACACATCAAGTTCTCAAGAGCTGTCGGCATTCTTTACACTACCCGTATTTTTAGAAGTCATGGATCTATAATTATCTATATTTATCAGATATTTATATAGTTGGCACGCCATTTGCATAGGAACTTGGCGCAAAATTTCACACACGCAATGTCTAAGGGGGCATACGATGTATAAACATAAGTATCTGGGGCTGCTCGGTTTGATCGCTGCGAGTCTGTTCGCAACACAGGCTTTCGCCACCACCTGCCCAACCGCCCCGGCGGGGCCCAAATTACAGACACAAGGGGCACCGGTGTGCTTGGCACCGTACGGTAGCGATGGTTCGGGCACCGGCCTGCATGACGTGCTGGGACCTTCAACCAATCCCTCCAGCATTTTTTCATCCGGCCCGGGCGTTAATCCTTACACCCAGCAAACCCAGACTCCGTTCTGGTCAGTCAATGCTTCCAGCGGCAGCATTTCGACGATCTTGCTGCAGATAGCGGGTAACGCAGGCAATGACACGTTCGGTATTTTCGATCCGAATAACGCCAATAACAAGCTGGCACTCATTACCAATGGCTCGAATGGCGATCAAGCTGCACTGTCCACCTACGCCGGCGGCGGCTATGCGGTAAACTTCGGCACGAAAGTATATTTCAGCACCACCAACTATTTCGGGTATTACCTGGCTACCCCGACGGGCACCTTCTACTCCTTACCGTCATTAAACGCGGCCGGCGGCATGACGTATCCCAACGGCATGCCGCACATGGTCGCGTACCATGGTGACGGGGGCAACACACTTCAACCCATGAATGGTTTCTCTGGCGGTACATGGAGCGCCAACGAGTACATCCTGGCTTGGGAAGACCAGCCCTTCGCCAAGTCGGATCTGGACTACAACGATTTCCTGGTGATGGTGGAATCGGTCCATCCGGTCCCGGAACCGGCGGTGCTTGGCATGTTCGGGCTCGGCCTGCTGTTGATCGGCGGGTTCGCGGTAAGTCGTCGTCGGCGGTACAACGTCTGAGTCGGCATCGCATCCACGACCGGAACAGATTCAAAAGCGTTTGATCAGATTTGGCCCGCCAGTACCTGGCGGGCCATTTTCTTGCTGTCGCTTTTCGTGTCCTGGACAAGCTTACGATCCAATCCTGCCTGAGCGGCATGGGCGAACAGCTGCGGCTCTACGCGCCAGTTTGTCCCATCGCGAGAACGGCGCGTTTTGGCCGAAGCACGGATTCAACGTGACAACCCACCATGCCAGCAAAGCCGCTGGTACACTCTATGTCACAAAGGATTGAGGGGGTATCTAAGATGCAGCGGCTCAGAATTGACTTGATCGCGGCCGCGAGGCCCAATTTCATGAAGGTTGCTCCGCTGTTCCATGCTTTGCATGGACAAGCGTGGTGCAGCTTGCGGCTGGTGCATACCGGCCAGCACTACGACCGGAACATGTCGGATGCTTTTTTTCGTGATCTGAAGTTGCCTTCGCCGGATCTGAACCTGGGCGTGGGAAGCGGCAGTCACGCCGAGCAGACCGCCAACGTGATGCTCGCCTACGAAGGTGCCTGCGTCGCGGATCGACCAGACCTGATCGTTGTGGTCGGGGATGTCAATGCAACGCTTGCCTGCACCCTGGTTGGCGCGAAACTGTGCATTACGGTGGCGCACATGGAAGCCGGATTGCGTAGCCGCGACCGCCGGATGCCCGAGGAGATCAATCGGCTGGCCACCGATGCCGTGGCCGACATCCTGTGGACCCCGTCACCGGATGCAGACGAGAATCTCGCCGCGGAAGGCGTTCCTGCGGAAAAGGTCACGCGCGTCGGCAACATCATGATCGACTCCTATGAACTGATGCGTGAACGCATCGATGCCAGCGGCGAACGGAGCAGGCTTGGACTTGAGGAGGGCAAGTACGCGGTGGTGACTCTGCACCGCCCGTCCAACGTGGATGCGCCCGCACAACTGAAGTCACTTGTCAGCCAACTGACAGGCATTGCATCCAGATTGCCCATGGTGTTCCCGGTACATCCACGCACGCGCAAGAACCTGGAAAAATTCGGCCTTTGGCAGAAACTGCTGGAAGCGCCCGGTCTGAAAGTCATCGAGCCACTCGGCTATGTGGATTTCATGAACCTTGTTTGCGGTGCGCA